>JBCCER010000169.1:0-9156 GCA_039030175.1 Pseudomonadota bacterium | reverse complement strand
TTCCAGCGCCTTCACCATCCGGTCATAGATCGACCGTTGGATGATGATGTTGCCGTCGGCCGAGCAGCCTGAGCCGAAATCCGACATCTTGGACAGACGCGTGTTGACTGCAGCGATCTCAATGTCCGCTGTATCGTCGATCACGATCGAGGAGTTTCCGGCCCCTACGCCGTATGCTGGTCGGCCGGACGAATAAGCCGCTTTCACCATCGGCTTGCCACCGGTAGCCAGCGTGAGATCGCAGACCTCCATGAGGTGCTGTGTCAGTGGAATCGACGGGCTCGTGATGCATTGGAACAAGTCTTGTGGCGCGCCGACGGCGCGGCATCCGGCGCGCATGGTATCGACCATTGCCGCGGTCGTTTTGCGCGTACGCGGATGAGGCGAGAAGATCACCGCATCGCGCGCCTTGGCTGCATAGATCCCCGTCACGGGAGGCGTTAGGGCCGGGTTGGTCATCGGGATCAACGAGGCGATCACGCCGGCAGGCTTAGCGTATTTGACAATGCCCTTGGCGGGGTCCTCCTCGACGACGCCCGTGCTCTTCTGACGTAACGCGTCGCGCAGGACACCGTGGATCTTAAAGCGCTTACCGGGACGCCCTTCGCGATCGCCGATGCCGCTTTCATCCACGCCCATCTGGGCCAGTCGCGTGAACGTCACCTCGTTGCTAGAGTACCAGCCGATCGCCTGGGCCAGCCGATCGAGCTGTGGCTGCGTATAGCCTTCGATTTCCGACATCGCCGCGCGGGCGCGCTCAAGCATGTCGGCGACGAGGCTTCTTTCCTCGTCAGTGAGTTCTCGCCTCATGGTGTTCCTCTTGTGCATGGATGTGGGCGGTCGCGACCCGTTCGATCCGACGACGTTGGGATCTGACGGAACCGAATGTCCGCTTTGAGTATTGAAGGCAGCGCCTGGCATGTTCCTCGTAGCCAAGTTCCGCCACCCGGCTCTGGTTCGGCAGCTCGATCGTGAAATCGACCGGCGGCATGCGCTCGATGATGCCTTTGAAATCGATGCAGCCTTCACCCGGATAGAGTCGCGCATCGCGCGCGAGCTGGATCATGCCTTCGCTGGTATCGGCGATCCCAGGCAGCGCATCTGAGATGTGGAGGAAATGCAGCAGGTCGCTGGGTACATGCAGCAACTCGGCCGTATCGACCCGGGACAGGTGCAGGTAAAGCGTATCCACCAGAATACCGCCATTGGGACGGTCCGCCGTGCGCACGATGTCGAGAACCTCGTCCAGGGTGCGAAGGCGCGAGAAGGACGGGAACTCAAGGTCGACCGTCAGCCCATATTGCGCTGCAAGATCGCAGGTCTCGCCATAGCAATCGACGAGAAAATTTCTGTCGTCCCGCGTTTTCGTCCAGGCGCTCATGATCAGACGTTTGGCGCCGATTTCGCCGCCCAGCTCCAGCGCCGGCTCAAACGCTCGCGGGTCGCAATCCTCAGTGATCCTGGCGAGCTCAATATCGAGGACCTTGATGCCGGTGGTCGCGAGCGCCGACTTGGTCGCCCTCACCGTGTCCTCATCATGTTGAAACCGGAACGCCTCTCCTGGGACATTCATCGGAATCAGACGTGGGCTGACGGCGTCGTACCCGGAACGGGCGGCGATATAGATCAACTCGGGGACCGAACAGCCGATCAGCGTCAGATGGGCCAGCGAATAGAGCGGTTCAGCAGCGCTCATTCCTGTTCGCTTCGGCATGCCAGTGAGCATCACAATAAATCTGACGTAGATTGAATGATCGTATAACAACAAAAATATCAGATATTTTGTAAATCATCAACTTCGATCTGTCCGCGACACGTCGGAAAAGGCAGGCGCGCATTTCCAATCGCATGCGAGACTAATCACGCACGCCGTATCAGACTGAGTTTTTGAGTTGTCGGACGCGACTGGGGACCGTCAGTCAGACTAACAGGCCACCCAGGCACCGCCGGATTTGTGGGAGTCGACTGCCGTCTCGACAAAACGAACACCCTGTGCGCCAGACTCCACGGTCGGAAAGCTTAGCCAGTCCGTTGGCGTGACAATACCATCGCGCCGCGCTGACACGGCCAACGCGAACTCGGTGTAGAGATTGCCCCAAGCCTCGATTATGCCCTCCGGGAAGCCGCGCCCAGTCCGCACGAGGCGTTCGACATCGCCGTCGACACCGTGACCATGGCCGCGACTGAGAACGCGGTCGGGTTCGCCAAAGCGGTTATGCTTGAGGTATTCGGCGTTCTCGAGATCCCACTCAAGGCCGCCCTCACTGCCAAAGATACGCAACCGCAGACCGCCTCGATTTCCAGGGGCCAGCCGGGTCGCCATCAGTGTGCCGGGAACGTCGCCCTCATACCGGGTCATCATGAAAACCGTGTCTTCAAGCGGTTTGGGCGAACCGCAGACATGCATCTCCGCTCTGAGATGCGTCAATTCCAGGCCAGAGACAAAGCTCGCCAGATGTTGGGCGTGTGTGCCGATATCGCCGGTGCAGCTCGTTGACCCGGATTTCGCCGGATCAAGCCGCCATTTTACGTGATCGGCCTCGTCGACGTCGTCCGGCACCATCCAGTCCTGCATGAATTCGACATGGATCTGGTTGATCTTGCCGATTCCGCCATCGCTGACGATTTTGCGGGCCTGCCGGACCATGGGAAAGCACGACATCACGTAACAAACGCCGAACACCTGGCCGGTCTCGCCGGTTAAGCGAACCAGCTCGATTGCCTCGGATAGGACATTGGTGAGCGGCTTGTCGCACAACACATCAATGCCCGCCTCAAGAAAGGCTTTCGACACCTCGTAATGGACATGGTTGGGGGTGGTGACCATGACCGCATCGACCCCGTCCGAGCGTTGCGCTTCCGCCTTAGCCATGTCCTGAAATGACGGATAGCAGCGATCTTCAGGCAAATACCAATCTACGGCCCGTGCCTTCGCTGTCGCCGGATCGGATGAAAGCGCACCGGCAACGACCTCCCAGCGGTCGCTCATCCGCGCGGCCATCGCTTGCGTGGCCGAGATCCGCCCACCACCGACGACACCCAACCGCAGCCTGCGAGACAGCCTTGGAAAGGGACCATCGAAGGAGAAATCGGGACGGAGTAGCTTTTCGGTCATGCCAATGTTCCTTGGGAAACGCGGCGTCAGGTTCGTACCGAACTGGCGTCGGGCAGCATTTCGACCGCCATGAAGATCCCCGGCGTGATGGTTTCGTATTGATGCCAGGGGTAGTTGCCTTGGTCGTCGTACATGGGCTTGTGTGTCGCCCCAGGCGCCAAACACTCTTCGAGATACAGCGTCGCGATGTCCCGCTCGCGGCATTGCTGCATGCGACCAATTCCGACGATTTGGGTATGGACTTCTTTGAAGCCGGGTTCCGGGCAGAACGGGTGCAAATTGTGGAGTCCGACGTTCAGCGGCACCGCTGCTGCGTGATACATATTCAGATTGAGGTTTCCGACGCTCACCTTCGGCGACATGTAGTGGCCTACGCCCCTGAGCCGCTCTTCCTTTCTGACGTCATAGGCGAGCGGCCATGCCTTCCTGACTTGCTCCAACAGCGCGGATTCGTCCGGATAACTGTCGAAGCGTTCGACCAAGACCGCCCGTTCGATCGCCCGGATTTGCGTGTTCGCAACGATCACGGAATTCAGATGGCCGAGGCGTTGGTCCCGAACTTCGATCGGCCGTTCTGAAAGATTGAGAAGAATTGTTCTGTCGCCAATCGGGTACCGATCTTCTTCCGCCAGATGCTTCACCGTGAAGAACGGCTCTGCAAAAGTGAGAGATTCAGCGGCCATCGGCGGTGCTCCATACCTGCTTCGCGGTTTCGCCTTGGGGAAAGTCTTCAGGCAGCGGTTCGGGAACGGTGCAAGTGCTTTCGATGACTCGATAGCTGCCAGTACTCGGAGAATCCAAGATCCCCGACATGATCTCGACCACATGCTGTGCCATCTCGCCACTTGCGCGCACGGGTCGCCGGTTGCGGACCGCGTAGACCAGATCCAGTAGGCCGAGGCCGCGCGAATCTTCGTTGAAACCGTGGGTATTTTCTGCCACCTGCCAGTCGTCCAGGCCTGGAACACGAGGCTTGTAGGTCCAGCGCGAGGTTTCCCGCGTCCGAAACCAAACCTCGCCTTCGAAAACGTTCGCGCCATGGATCGGGTCGAGGTCCGGGATACAGATCGTGCCGTTTTCGCCGTAGATCTCTAGTCTAGGCGTCTGCGAATCCCAGACGTCAAAACTGGTGGAAATCGACCCGATAACGCCGGACGAAAATTCCAGCATTCCCAAAACATGGGTGTCGATTTCGACATCAATCACCTCGCCGTAGCGCGCGGGTGTCTCGATCATTCGCTGGTCGAATGTGCGGCGAGACATTCCGCATACGCGGCTGACAGGCCCCAAGAGAAACACCATGGCGCTTAGGTAGTAAGGACCGAGATCGAGCATCGGGCCGCCGCCCGCCTGGTAGTAGAAATCCGGATTGGGATTATGGCGCTCAACGCCGTGCGTTCCGACATAGGCCGCAACCGCCGTCGGCGCGCCAATCACACCGGCGTCCAGCAGCTTGCGACAGGTCTGGAGCCTACCCCCAAGGAACGTGTCTGGCGCGTTGCCAACGCAGAGCCCTTTCGTCTCGGCCAGCGCAAGAATTCTCCTCCCATCTTCCAGGTCCGTGACGAACGGTTTTTCGGAATAAACGTGTTTGCCGGCATTCAGAGCGGCAAGGCTGATCTCGGCATGGGCGGATGGTATTGTCAGGTTGAGAACGCAGTCGATCGTAGGGTCGGCTAGGATGGCGTCAGGCTCGCAAGCGCGCGGGATGCCAAATTGAGCCGCCTTGGCACGCGACTCCGCGATATCCAGGCTGGCACAGGCGACGATCTCCAGCTCGCTGAATTTCTTGCATGTCTGCAAATAGATGTCGCTGATTCGGCCGCAGCCGATCAATCCGACGCGAAACGGCTTCATTAAGGACTCCAGCGCTAGGGTTCTCCGGTAGCGTCAGCCATCTTCGCCCGGCTCGTAGGCGGGCAGATAGTCAGGCGGCATCGGCCCTTTGTTGCGCCCGCCCTGCCCCATTTGCTCCCAGGCATGGGCCAGAATGCCGACCGACCGCGACAGGCAAAACAGACCGCGCGACAAAGGCGGCGGAAAGCCAAGCTCGCAGAAGATGACTGCCGTTGCGCCGTCGATGTTCATGGCCAAGGCCCTACCGGCTCGCTGCCGCGTTAGCTCGTCGCGCACTGCCTCGCCGATATCGGCAAAGCGGCCTGTGACTGTGCCTTCGGCAGCGGCAGCCCTTACCAACGCCATCAGCCGCGGCGCCCTTGGGTCCACCGGCTTGTGGAATCGGTGGCCGAAACCACTGACGATCTTGCCGTAGGTCGACCGCCAGTCTTCCAGCCCCGCCCGCACCGCATCGTTGAGGGTGGCGCCCTCATCCAGCTTGGCTACGATGTCATAGTAGAGCTCCGCGCACTGTTCGCCAGCGCCGCCATGGACGTCGCCCAGCATGTTCACCGCGCTTGCCATGGCGTTGTTAAGCCCGACCCCACAGGTAATGGCCATGCGGGCCGCAGCGATCGACGGTGCTTGGGGACCATGGTCGACGCCGGCAACCAAGGCACACTCTAGGAGCCTTGCCTGATCTTCGGTCGGCAAATCGCCGCGAAGCATCAACCAGATCATCTGCACAAATGAGACATTGCCGATTAACTCTTCGATCGGATGGCCGCGAAACGCAATGCGTCCGGGCTCCATATCGATGATGGAGGTGCGCCACCAATGGCGCATCTTGTCGGCATCAGATCGGTCGGTCATTGGACTTGATCCTCTCGTTGGATAGCCGGTGTGAGAGCCAACTCAGTGAGCAACATAGAGGGCGCGCTCATTGGGCGGCAGCATCGGCCATCCGTCGATGGTTCAGTTGGGCGGCCAGGCGAAACTTGGCGTTTCGCGCGCCGTACTCTTGATAACCGTTGCACCTTTGGACGATCTCGAAAAAGAAACCGTCGAAAATCGGCTGACTATAGATCTGAAAGAACTCCGATTTTCCGGTGCGATCATAGAGGATGTTCGCCGCCGCCAGGGACTCGACGAAACTGTCATCGAGCCCAAAGATGGCCTGTAAATCTGGGTAATAGTTGCGCGAGATGGCCAGGCGCGGAAAGCCAGCCTCCTCGAGCCTTGACGAGGTCTCGAAAATGTCATCGGTCAAAAACGCAATGTGCTGAACGCCGGCACCGAACCGATCGGCAAGGAACGCGCCGGCGAAGGTCCGGCCCGATCCCGCACCGTTGAGATTGAGGCGAACCTCACCTTCGGGACTTTCTACGACCTGACTGTGCACCACGCCCGAAGGATCGGCGACATCGACGACGGCAGATTTCTCCATCTCAAATGTCGACGTGTAGTAGAGCAGCCAGCTCTGCATTTCTTCGTCGTTCATCGTCTGGGCAACGTGATCGATACGGCGGATACCCGCGGGCTCCGTTGTGACCGTCTTCGCAACAGGATCGAATTCTATATCCCAGACCCTGTGAAGGTCGGATTTTTCATCGATGAAATGGACGACGTTCCCGCCCACACCACGAATCGCGGGGATATCCAGTTCCCCGGTGCCGACGGGTTGCGAGAAAACAGGTGCCCCCAATGAAGAAGCACGCGCAACCGTCGTCTCGGCATCCTTGACGCGCAGGCCCATATCGCAGACCGACGGACCGTGGCTCAAATAGGCTGCGTGCGCAAACCCTTCGGAGTCGGTATTGACTACGATGTTCACGGCCCCTTGCCGCCAAAGCTCCACAGATTTGGTGATGTGCCGGCGCTCCATGCGAAAGCACAGCGAAGACAGCATTGATGTGAACGCCTGTCCGTCCCCCTCCCCGGCCGCAAATTCAATGAATTCAAACCCGGTCGCGTGGACGCGCTCCGGAAGGTCCGGAATATTGAAATGGAGTGCGGGCTCGGTTCGCGAAACCTCGTCAAGAACATTGACTAACGCGCGGTAGGCATCGGTCGCTGCCGCCTTTGTCTCACCTTGCGCATGGATGTCGTCGATCGTGCCGACGGACCAAGCGCCGGAGTAACCGCTCTTTGCAACGACGCGAACGAACCCGGCAAGATTCAGAGCCCCCTGGCCAGGGAGCAAGCTTGACTTCGCAAATGTTCCCCCAGAACCGAACCGAGATTTCGGTGCGTCGGCTAGCTGGACGTGAAACACCCGCGCACCAGGTAGGTCGCGTAGACGGGCAGGTTTCGATCCATCTTCCAGCGTAAGGGCGCTGTTGAGGGCAAGCCCGAGACTTGGTTTGTCGATCCGCTCGATAGCCTCGAGCGCCTGATTTTCCGTCCGAATAGACCGGCCCCAGGGCAAGGCGAGATAGGCCACTCGAACGCCTCTGTCCGCAGCGCGAACGGCCAGGTCATCGAGATCCACAGCGATGTCGTCTAGACCCGTCGCCGCCTCTGTGTGCGTTGACGAGCACAGCAACAGGAGGTTGCCCCCCAACTCCTGCATCAAGTCGAATTTGCGCTCGAGCCGGTCGAATGCACGGCTCCGCAGGTGGCCTTTGAGCCCTTCAAAGTCGTGGAACGGCTGCAGCAGTCTGATGTCCAGACCGTGGTCTGCGGCCAAGTGGGCCACGTCGCGCGGGCCGCGGTCGAAACGTGTGAAGTCCGGTTCGAACAGTTCAATGCCAGAAAAGCCGGCACTGGCTATTGCCGCGAGTTTGGACCCCAGATCACCGGGAACCGAGTTCGTCGCAACCGAAAGGCTCATCGGAACACCTTTGGGAAACCTCGCTTTGGCTTAACCCGTGCCTAGTTCTCGTAACCGAGCAGGCGCGGCAGCCAGAGCACGAGGCCTGGTGAGACGATCATTAAGATCAAGGCAACGACGAGGACGGCCAGGAAAGCCCAGATCTCGCGGATGATTTCCTTCAGCGGAATGCCGGTCACCGCGTTGATCACAAAAAGCAGGATGCCGTAAGGCGGCGTGATGAGGCCGATCATCGAGTTGACCACCACCAAGACGCCGAAATGCACCAAGTCGATGCCCAACGCCTGACAGGCCGGGATGAAGATCGGCACAATGACCAGAATGATGGTCGTCGCGTCCAGCACGCAGCCCAGAAACAGGATCAGCAGATTGACGCCGAGCAGGAACACAAGCGGGTGTACATCCAGCCCGATCAGCGCATCGGACATCATGCGCGGGATGTTCTCGGAAATGACGATGTAGTTGAGGATCAGCGCCCCGCCGATCACAAGCCCCACCGCCGCCGATGACCGGGCGCTTTCGACCAGAATGCCGTAAAGCGATTTGACCGACAGGGCGCGATAGAACAGGGCGGCGAGCACAAGCGCGTAGAACGCCGCAACCGCCGCCGCCTCCGTCGGAGTCGTGATGCCGCCATAAATGCCGTAGAGCAGGATCACCGGCATCATCAACGCAGGAAACGCGTTCAAGGTGGCGCCCGGTAGCTTTCTCAAAGGGACAGGATCTTCGACCGCAAAGCCGCGTTTGGTCGACAGGTAGGTGTTCATCCCCATCAGGACCGCGCCCATGATCAGGCCGGGGAGAATGCCGGCCAGGAACAGCGCGCCGATCGAGGTGTTGGACACCAGCGCGTACAGCACCAGCGGGATAGAAGGCGGGATGATCGGACCGATCGTGGCCGAAGCGGCCGTAATCGCGGCGGCATAGCCACGGCTGTAGCGACCGTCCTTGGTCATCATCTCGATGACGATCTTGCCGATCCCAGCCGCGTCCGCCACGGCGGAACCGGACATTCCTGAGAAGATCAGCGACGCGACCACATTGACGTGCCCAAGCCCGCCCCTAAACCGGCCGACCGCGACGATACAGAAGTTCAGCAGCCGCTCGGATATCGTACCGGCATTCATGATGTTGGCGGCGACGATAAACAGCGGCACGGCCAGCAACACGAAGCTTCGATAAAGCCCTTGAAGGATCTTTTCGCCCGTCAGGGCAAGGTCAAACCCGGCAAAGCCTAAATAGACCGTGGAAGCCGCGATGATCGCGTAGCCGATCGGCGTGCCGATCCCGGCCAGGAAGAAAAGCGTCAGCAGGCATGAGGCGAGTTCGAGGCTCATCCCTCTTCCCCGACATGGATTTCATGCTTCTCCTC
>JBCCER010000168.1:0-9266 GCA_039030175.1 Pseudomonadota bacterium | reverse complement strand
TCCCCGACGGGCAATCATGCCTCAACCTGGCCGCGGCCAGGTTGAGGCACATCGCCGGCACCAAATGGTCAACCCGCAAATACATGAACATGGCCCCGCTCTACGCGGACCAAACGTCAACACACGGAGCCGTCGCCTGACCAAATGTGCGAAAGATCATGGACACTACCTCCAACAGACCAGCCAAAGCTTGGAGGCACCGAGAGGTGGATCTGGCGTTCCTACGGGGTATCGGTAGGCGTTCGATAGATGTTGTGCGGTCCGATGTCGTCGATTGAATTGACGCCGCAAAGGCCCATCGTGACTTCGAGTTCGTGTCGCACCATGTCGAGCGCCTTCTTGACGCCGGCTTGTCCGCCTGCGCCCAAACCATAGAGCAAGGCCCGTCCCATAAGGACACCCTGCGCCCCGAACGCCAGTGCCTTAAAGACGTCCTGGCCGGACCGGAAACCGCTGTCGACCATCACCGCACACCGCCCGTCGACAACCTTAACCACCGACGGCAAGACCTCGATCGTCGACGGCGCGCCGTCGAGCTGCCGGCCGCCATGGTTGGAGACGATGATGGCGTCGGCACCGACCCGCAAAGCGTGTTCGGCATCCTCCGGCGCGAGGACACCCTTGAGGACCAGCTTGCCCTTCCACCGGTCGCGCAGCCGTTGAACATCGTCCCACGTCAAGGTGGGATCGAATTGTTCATCGGTCCATTGCGCCAGGCTTTTCCCGTCGCCGAGGTCCCGGACATGGCCGTGGAGGTTGCCAAACTGAGCGTTGCGATACCGCATCATGGCCCAGCACCAGGCCGGCCGCCTGATAAGATCGGCGATATTGCCAAGCGTCGGCTTCGGCGGCGAGGACAGGCCGTTGCGAATATCCCGGTTGCGCTGGCCGACCAGCTGCAGGTCCAGCGTGACTACCAAGGTCTTAATGCCGGCCGCTTCGGCCCGCAGAATGAGCCGCTCGATGAAATCGCGGTCCCGGATGAAATAGAGCTGGAACCAAAACGGCTTGCTTGCGGCGCGCGCGAGGTCTTCCAACGAGGTGATGCTGACTGTGGAAAGGCAGTAAGGCACCCCGAAATCCTCGCAAGCACGCATCGCGAGGATTTCGCCGTTCGGCCAAATGACGCCGGTCAGTCCGGCCGGCGGCATGGCCAGGGGGATGCGCACCTGTTCTCCCAAAAGCGTCGATCGCGCGGACCTGCGCGAGACATCGACTGCGACACGTTGCTTCAGTTTGATCTTGGCCAGATCTTCCCCGTTGGCGATGTGCGTACTCTCTGTCCAGGCGGCCCCGTCCACATAGTCAAAAAACATCCTGGGAACGCGTCTTCTTGCCAGAGTTCGCAGATCGTCCACACAGGCAACCCGCCTCATAGGGGCGCTACGTCGATGGAATAGCGGGTCCGCCAGACCGTACCGGCGGTGAAATCGACGCCGCATCTGTGGCCGGCGCCGTGAAGGGGCGTCGAGCCGGAATTTGCGACCTCAACTCCCAAATCGAAGGGGGCGGATACCGGCTCTATCCCCAGGCCGCAAAAGCGATTGTTCCATGGATAGGAACCGCGCCCACGGTTTGAAATCCACAAATTGCAGCTTTCGAACGCGCTGGGGTCCCAACGAAGGTCCACCCGGTAGCCTTCATGGTGGTTTTCCAGGGCTGCGTGCCCCGACACCCCGGTTACGAGGACGATTTCCTCCGTCTGTGCCGACAAGGGGTGGCGCGACAGATCCACCGAAACCCCGTCGGCCCACCGCGCCGTTTCCAGGAATCTGAAGGTCGCGTTGTGGGGGAGTTTCGAAACCCCCACCTCCGCGTCCACGGGGTAGGTGTTGACGGTGATGTCGCCGGCGACCGAGAGGATCGCGGCGCCCGGCTCTTCGGGAAGCCTGAACACCGGATGGACGCCGACGGGCAGTTTACAATCCGCGCGCGGATGGACCGAAAGCTCAAAATCGAGCCGCGGGCCATGGGGCGACCCGGTGATCGTTCTCACCAATCTTTCGATCGGATGGTCATCGGGGTAGACGATTTCGAGCGTAACCCCGCCGGCATTGCGCCCGACCTCGCGCCATCCAAGGTTGGCGCCCGGACCGTGGAACCAAGACCCGATGCCGGAGGCGGCGAGATCGTCTGGCGCCCAGTCGGCCGGCAAATCGTCTCGTGTCGCGGGCATGCCGAACGGCACGCACACCCATTCGCCGCGCAACCATTTAAGGAGGGGCACCAGGCGGTCGAATTCTTCGCTTTTTTCGTCCTGCCAAGGGACGAGCGCAAAGGGTTGGACAGTGTTTCCGTCGCCAAGCTTGAAGGAAACGGGCGCGCACATCGCGCCGTCAAGTAGAAGCGAAAGCTCTCCATGCGCCCAGGCGACCGAGAGGGTTTCTTGCTCTGTGACTTTTGAAGACATTGAAGCCATCGGGGTTTATACCAAGGAGCGTTGACAATGACCCATGTGATGGCGGCCAAATCGGTTCGCGGCAAGGCGCGTCGCGCAGCGCGATGCGGTGCATCGGGCAAGCGGCGCAACGCTGCCGTGTAGCGATTTGGCCCCACCGAAGGCCGCGTTGTCTTGTCCGCTGGCTGCGTTGCGCGCCGCTTGTGGTATGTCCACACCACCGCGCGACACGCGCCTAACCAGCAAACAAGACAAAGCGGTCACATGGGTCATTATCATCGATCCTTGGTATTAGTTCTGCAATTGGAACAGATTTTCCGGAACGCCGGTCGCGTTGGCGGGCATCGTGAACAGCGAGCCGGCATCCGGACTGTCGATGAAGTCTTTCATTTGAAAATCCACGGTCGCCGACGTCACCACGATCCGGTCGAGCGCGTCGCCGAAAAAGGACGCCGATGACGGCCGGCGAACGGGCATGGGGATCTCGGCGAGCAGCCTCGCTTCGGGCGATATTTTCCGGATATTCCAACCGTCCCACTGCGCCGACCAGAGATTGCCGTCCGCGTCTATCGACAGGCCATCGGGAAAGCCCTCGCCGGCCCCGTGATCATAAAGCACGCGCCTGTTCGACACGGCGCCCGACGCCAAATCATAGTCAAAGACGTAGGTGGTCTGCGCGGTCGTGTCGTTGAGATACATGAGCGAACCGTCACCGCTCCAGGCCAGCCCGTTCGGCAGCTCAAACTCGAAGCCTGACGGAACGACCGTACTATCGGGATCGACCCGAAAGAGCTGTCCGTCACGGAATTGGTCGGGCGCGTGAATGTCGTCGATCATCGTGCCGATCCAAAGACGCCCAAGGCGATCGACGCGGCCGTCATTTGCGCGAAATCTCGCCGTGTCGATGGGAAGCTCGGCCACCGTCTCGGTGCCGCCCGTTGCAAGATCCAACGTTGAGATCGTGGCGCCTGCCGCGACGAGGAGCGTCCCGGGATCTGTCGTCAGGGCAACGCAGCCGACGCGTGAAGGTGCGATCCAAACGCCGGTTTGCCGGCCAGCGGAAAGATCGAAGCGCGAGACCCGCGCGCGTCTAATGTCGACCCAATAAAGACAGCGCGTGCGCCCGTCCCAAATGGGGCCTTCGGCAAGGGTCGCGTTGGCTTGAAACAGCACTTCCACAGCGGCGCCGGCGCCATTGCCCTGCACGAGTTCCTCCTTGCCAACTTATATGTTGTCATATAACCTTACAACATCCGGGCAAAGGGGCAAGCACAAACTCACCATCCCTACTGGGCGCGGCGGATCAAAATCGAGGAGGAAAACATGAAGCACTGCCAGATCATTTTGGGCGCCTTAGCGCTCAGCTCCGTTGGGGCCGCGGCGTTCGCCCAAGATGCCGTGGAGATCGCGGCGAACACGTTCTCGACGGATTTGTGCGACGTGGCGGACGAAGCGGCCGTGGCCGATATTCCCGCCGGCGTGTCGGGGTTTACCGGATATGACTCAGCGCCGGGCGATTGGCTGTCCGAGCCCGATGCCAGCGCCTTGACCGGTAAGCGGGTTGCGCTGACAGTCATGGGCCTTGGTCAGCCGTACTTCTTGGCGATTTCCAACCACTGGGAACGGCTGGCCGAGGATTATGATTTCGAATTGCGGGTGTTCGACGGACGGTTTGACGCCGGCACGGTCCAGCGGCTTGTCGACGATGTCATTTCATGGGCGCCGGATGCGGTGGCCTTCGCCCCGCTGGACAGTGAAGCGGCCGTTCCACAGGTCCAAAGAATGCAAGATGCCGGTCTGACCGTTGTGACCTACAACGTCCAACCGGTCGAGGTCGTGGCGCCAAGGGTCTTTGCCAACGATTATGACGGCCCAAGGCTGGTCGGGTGCAACACGGCCCGCTACTTTTTGGACCGGTTTGACGGCGAGCAGGCGATCATCGGTGTGGTCGACTACCCGCAGCTTCCCCAGGTTCAAGACCGGCGCAACGGCTTCCTCTACGGTTTTCTGTCGCTGATACCCGACGCGACGGTAGCGCAGATGGTCGATGGCGGGGCCGTGATCGACCGGGCCAACGCCGCGGCTGCCGACATGCTGCAGGCGCACCCGGAAATCAACGTGATCTTCGGGATCAACAATGACAGTTCTCTCGGGGCGCTCGCGGCGCTGCGGGCGACCGGCGACTACTCCGCCGACTGGGGCGTTGTTGCCTCCGTCGACGGCTCGGAGCCCATCATGTCCGAACTTGGCAGTGATGAGTCGCCCTTGAAGGCGGAAAGCGGCTACCCGCCTTACGATTTCTCGATCGCCACGTTCAATCTTCTGGGGGCCGCCCTTTCGGGCGATGCCGACGAAAACTCGCAAGTGGTAGTCGGCTACCCGCCGATCCTTCCAACCGAGGAAGGCATCACGACCTGGATTGATCAGCAATATCCGCGCAACTGATCGAACGGCGTGCGTGGCTTGACAAGGCCACGCACGCCGCCTCTTTAGAAATTGGCCTGGCGCCTGGCGGTGCCCTCGTCTTCAATGGCCCCAGTTCATTGGTCTTGGGGTCTTGGGGCATCATGGGACGGACTGAGTGAGACATGCATCCAGATCCAACCCCTGAGCCGCCCCCTGTGCCAACCGTTGTCGTCCGAAACCTTTCCAAGTCGTTTCCAGGCGTGAAGGCTCTGTCGGAGATCGATTTCGATGTGAATGCCGGCGAAGTGCACTGTCTGATAGGCGAGAACGGAGCCGGCAAATCAACATTGGTGAAGATCCTTGCCGGGGTCTATGCGCCGGACGCCGGCGAAATCGACCTGAACGGGACGGCCGCGGCATTCGGCTCGCCGCTGGAAGCGCAAGACGCCGGCATCGCCTGCATATTCCAGGAGATGAACGTCGTCGACGGTCTGTCCGCCGCCGAAAACATCGTGCTGGGGGACGAACCATCGCGCTTTGGCCTGTTCGATAAAAAAAGGGCGTGCAGCGCGGCACGAGCTCTTTTGGACGAGATCGGGTTTCTCGAACTTGACGAGACACGCCTTTGTAAGTCCCTGTCGCCGGCGGAAAAACAAGCGGTGATGATCGCAAAGGCACTTCGGCAAAATGCCCAGATCATCATCATGGATGAACCCACCTCCCCCCTTGAGGAGGTCGAGGTTCGAAAGCTTTTCGATGTCGTTTCGCGGCTGAAATCCTCGGGCAAGGGCATCGTCTACGTCTCTCACAAAATGCGCGAAATCGACGAGTTGGGTGACCGGATCACGGTGTTCAAGGACGGCGCCAAGGTCGCCACGCTCAGCCGTGGCCAAGCGTCGAGCGAGGATCTCGTTCGCCTGATGGTGGGCCGTCAACTAGACGAGATGTTTCCCCCGAAGGACCGGGCGCCGGGTGAAAAAATCCTCAGCGTGACGGGGTTGACGGGGCCAGCGATCTCCCATGTCAGTTTTGAACTCCGCCGGGGCGAAATTCTGGGTGTCGCGGGATTGGTCGGCTCGGGGCGCACCGAACTTCTAAGATCGATCTTTGGGGCCGACCCGGTTTGGCAAGGCGATGTCGTCGTCGACGGGCGGCGCCTGCAGCAAAATTCGATCTCCGCCGCGATCACGGCGGGGATTGCCCTGGTGCCCGAGGAACGGCGCAGCCAAGGCATCGTTCCCATTCTATCGGTCCTCGAAAACGCCAGCCTTGTTTGGGACCAGTTTCCGCAGCACCGCTCAAACTCGAAAACACAGTCCGATGCGGTGCGCGATACGACACGGCTTCTTAACGTCAAGACGCCGTCACTGGGGCAACGGATCGACAAGTTGAGCGGCGGCAATCAACAAAAAGTCGTGCTCAGCAAATGGTTGTTGGCCCGAACGAACGTGATGCTGCTGGACGAACCGACGCGCGGTATCGACGTCGGCGCGAAACGCGAAATCTACCAGATTATCGATGCGCTGGCCAAAGAGGGGCTGGCGGTCATGCTTGTTTCATCCGAAATGCCCGAGCTTTTGGGCCTGGCTGACCGTATTGTCGTCATGAATTCCGGGGCTATCGTGGGCGAACTGCCCGGCACAGCGACGGAGGAGGAGATCATCGCGCTTTCGATGCTACATGCTGCGTCCGATGCCGATGGCCGGGCCGATCAACAGTGAGTTACCCTGTGGAAAAGACAGTCAAGAGCGAGCGTCAAACACCGGTGCGGTTCTTCGCGAAACTGAGGGCCGGCCACGGAATACAGACCATGGCAACGCTGATCGTGTTGCTGCTGATGTGTTCACTGTTCGCCGCCCTTAGCGACAGATTTCTTACCATATCGAATTTCCAGAACGTCATGCGCAACGCCGCGCCGCTGATCATCGCCAGCTGCGGGATGACGGCCGTCATGATCGCGCGGGGTCTGGACCTGTCCGTGGGAAGCGTGCTCGCGGCCGCCTCGGTCCTCGCGGCGTTTCTGGCTGTTGCGGGCGTGCCGCTCTACGGCGCTTTCGCGGTCGGCATCCTATTCGGGGCGGCGGTTGGGCTCGTGAACGGCGTCATCATCGCCACCCTTTCCGTCAGCCCGATCATCGTGACCCTGGGCATGTTGAACATCGCGCGCGGGATCGCCTATCTCATCACGCCGAGCGCCATCTTGGTGGGCCTGCCCCGCGATTGGAGCGGTTTGGGGACAAGCAAGCTGGTTGGCCTGCCGCTGCCGATTATCATCGCGGCGCTGGTGGCCCTCGCTTTCCATGTCTTTCTGGCGTTTTCCAAGATGGGCAAGCGCATCTATGCCATCGGGGGGAATGAAGAAGCCGCGCGTTTGTCGGGCATCAATGTCACCCGCACCTTGATGGTTCTTTACGTCTTATGTGGCGCGACGGCGGCGCTTGCGGGCATCGTGCTTGCGTCACGCGTGGGGGCCGGCGACCCGAATGTCGGCATCGGGTTCGAGTTGCAGGTTATCGCCGCCGTCATCATCGGGGGCACGAGCCTTTCCGGGGGAGAAGGCCGGATTGTCGGAACAATTATTGGCGCCCTGATCATTTCGGTTCTTGGAAACGGACTGAATTTGGCGGGGGTCGAGCCGTTTTGGCAATGGGTGGCCCAAGGAATTGTGCTGATCGCCGCGATTATCGTCGACCGGCAGGTTCAGGACGGCGTCAACAGGGCAAGAAGATGAAGGTCGTGCGATGACGAAATGGAATGACTGCGAGAAATTGGCGGTTGTGACCGGCAGCGCGGGAATCGGCCTGGGTGTCGCGCAGAGACTGCTTTCGGATGGGTTTGGGGTGATACTCTGTGGCAACGACCCAAGCGACAACGCCAAGGCGGGGCGCGAAACCGAAGGCCATCCAATTAGGATCGACGAGTTGGATGTCTCCAACGAAGGGGCCGTAAGAGACTTGGCAAAGGGTCTGACGATCAGCGTCGGCGGGTTGGACGCGCTGGTCAACTGCGCTGGCATTCAGCCCTACGGGACGATAGAAACCACCGAACCTGAGGATTGGCGACGGGTTCTGGATGTCAACCTGACCGGCTACTTCCATATGGCGCATTTTCTGTACCCGCTACTGAAGGCACGGCCAACCGCCTCGATTGTCAACGTCGCTTCGGTTCAAGGCCATCTCAACCAGAACAACGTGCTTGCCTACGCCACGAGCAAGGGTGCCATTCGCGCCATGACACGTGCGATGGCCGTGGATTGCGCGAAGGACGGGGTGCGGGTCAACTCCATCTCTCCGGGGTCCATTCGGACACCTTTGCTGGAATTCGCTGCGCAGGAGTTGACCCCTACCGGCGGGGACCCGGAAGAAACGCTTAAGGGTTTCGGCGCCTCGCACGCCGTTGGGAGGGTGGGAACGGTGGCGGAAATCGGTGCGCTTGTGTCCTACCTCGTCGGGCCGGAATCGGCCTTTTGCATTGGAGGCGACTTTCCCATCGACGGCGGCCTTAGAGCCAAGCTGGGGGTCTAGGGACCACGATGGCAAGGCAGCCGGCGAAAGATGGCTACGGGGACATGGCCGCGACCGCGCGTCGTGCCAGGGCGGATCTTCCCGAAGTGATTGCCGACAGCATTCGAACGCAAATCATAAAAGGCGTGCTGAAGCCGGGAAGCAAACTGCCGACGGAACGCGAACTCGGCGAGTATCACGGGGTCAGCCGCGTCGTCGTGCGCGAGGCGATCGCGCGTTTGCGCCACGAGGGGTTGGCGACCTCGCAGCAGGGCAAGGGTGTCTTTGTGGCCTCGCCGGAAGACGGCCGCTTCCTGACCATTATGGAAGGCGCCATCGCCAAGCCGGAGGATTTTCGAAAACTCTACGAACTCAGAAAAATTCTCGAAAGCGGTACCGCGGCACTGGCTGCACAACATCGTGATGCGGAAGACATCGTCGCGCTGGAAAATCAGCTAGACCGTATGGTCATGATCGAAATCAATGCCGCCGAATACACCGAGTCGGATATGTCGTTTCACCGTGCGATCGCGTCCAGTAGCAAAAACGCATTCTTGGTTCTCTTCATTTCGTTTGTGGACTCAAAACTTAAGGAATCAATTGCGCTGGCATTGTCACGATTAGATTTTAGAACGACCGTTGAGGTGTCGGCAGCGGAACACAGAGCCATTTTCGATTGCATTAAGGCTCGCGACAGCGATGGTGCTCGGATGGCAATGCAAGCCCATTTGGAAAACTCATCCAAAAGGCTGGGTATCTGAATCGGTTTGTGGGGATGAACTGGCCCCGCTTTCGACCGGACACGTTGGCTTAGGCAAGGAGGCTTAGGGCTATCCCTAGGCACAGGCTTATGTCGGACGAGTATCAGCGGATAGAGATCATTCCAGGTGCGGAGCGTCGGCGTCGCTGGACGGCGGGCGAGAAGCTTCGGATCGTGGAGGAGACGTTGGCGGCGGGCG
>JBCCER010000167.1:0-9355 GCA_039030175.1 Pseudomonadota bacterium | reverse complement strand
GTAGCCAGCGCGTGTGGTCAGCGCCGCTACCCCTTCGGCCTTGTTGTGCTTCTCCAGCTTGGCAGCGAGGTTGGCGGCCTGACCGATCACGGTGTATTCGAGCCGCCCGGCCCCGCCCAGTGTCGCGAAGACGACTTCTCCCGCCGCCATGGCGCCGTTGACCGTTAGCAACGCCGTCGGCTCACTTTTTGTCAGCCCCGCCTGCCACTCAACAGCGGCGGTCATAATCTCGTCAAGCGCTCGCAAGGCATCGGCCGCCGCTGTTTCGGAAGGCTCAACTGCGCCGAACGTGATCATCGCGCCATCGCCTAAGAATTTGTCGATGACGCCGTTATGGGCTGCGATGATCGGCACGATGCGTTGGTGAAATTCGACAAGGACACCCACGACTTCACGCGGTTCCCGACCGGTCGAAAAGCGCGTAAAGCCACGAATGTCGATCATGACAATCGCCGCATCACGCTCTTCGGCGCGGCCCTCCTCGATCACGTCTTCGGACGAGGTCACCGCCTCGGCGACACCCGCTGACAAAAATCTCTTGATGTCTTCGCTGGCTGCCTGCTCGCGAACGGCGGTGACCAACGTGCGACGGGCCTGCCAAATTGCGAACGTCAAGATCGCCGTTACCACCAGGATGGTGGCGATCTTGTCAAACTCGGCCCCCAGCAGGATCGCATTACTTGTCAGGTAGGTGACGAAGTTGCGGGTGACGGCGTCAGGGCCAGACGTCTCGACGGCGTACATCACCATGATCAGCCAGCCCAATGCGGCGAACAGGCCAATGGAGAGGATAAAGCGATGGTCGAAACGCATCGCCCTAAGCGAAATGAAGATGAAGATATAGGTGAAGGTCGGCACCTTCAGATAGAACGAGGCCGGCTCTTGGTACTGGATGTGAAACGACCAGATCAAACCCATCAGCATGCCGACGTCAGCCAACATTGAGGCGACGAGAAGCCAGCCAGGCATGTACCCGCGATAGGTAAGAGCGAGCCTCGCGACCGTGAAAAGGAAGTAGGCGGCCAGGAAAATTGGAACGGGCTCAAGTTCCATCGCGTCCGCAGGGCGAGGCGCGATCGAATACAGCGTGCCAAAGAGCACCACCAACGCGAGTTGAACCCAACCGATCAGCCGCTCACTCGCCTCTTCTTGCCGGCGAATAACCTCGAAGACACGCGATGGCAGCCTCTTATCGGGGGCAGCCGTACCCAAATGGGTAAATAGACTAGTTGGCAAACGCGATAACAAGCTCATGGGCCGCAACCTTGAATGGATGGCCGCTGCTCTTCGTCGGCCCGAAGCGGCGTCAAAAGAATGTCGACCGAATATCCGTCGAAGATTCTACCTCTATTTGATCAAAATGGCGATTTAGCCAGAGGTCGGCCCTTTCCTGGCCAAGGTCAAATAACTGTTCGATAAACTCAAAGTCAGCGTTCATCTTCGATGCAGCCCATAGTTGGCTCAGCACAGCGTCCACCCCAGCGGTCTGGATGTGCATGCGTTTGATATCGGCTGGATCCGGTATTCCCTTGTCGGTCAGATCAGTACGAACTGAAGCGCACGCATATCGCACGTTAACGTTGAATTAACTGCTAAGATGCTGACGCGATCTTGAATCGCGCGCACAAGCCTTGCTCTAAGCGTCACGCTTCGTCAACAATTCCGTGACGCGCCCGTGGCCGAATAGCCAGTCGAGCCCCTTCCCGGCCGCCACTCCAGGACCGCTTGGTGACGCAAAGACAGCCAAAGGCCCTCTATTTCCTGTTCCTCACCGAGATGTGGGAGCGGTTCGGATATTTCACGATGGTCACCACCTTCGTGCTCTATCTGACGTCCGAACTCAACATGGCCGACGGTCGGGCGTTTTTGATCTTCGGCGCCTATTCTTCGCTTGCTTATGTGACACCGGTGATTGGCGGCATGATCGCCGATCGTATGCTGGGCTTTCGCTGGTGTATCGTTATCGGCGCCATTCTCATGGGCGTCGGCTATCTGCTGCTGCAGTTTCCGTCTCAACCCATCATGTTCATGGCTCTTGGTCTGCTGGCAATCGGCAATGGCTTCTTCAAGCCAAACACGTCGGCAATGCTTGGTGTCTTTTACGAGAAGGACGACCCAAAGCGCAGCAGCGGATACACAATCTTTTACTTCGGCATCAATTTCGGCGCCCTGATGGGCGGCCTCGCCGGGGGCGTTGTTGCTGCGGAATTCGGCTACAGCGTTGCCTTTGTCATGGCCGGCGTAGGAAAATTCGTCGCGCTGCTGACCTTTCTGCTGGCCCGTCGCCAATTCGGCGATCATGGACATATGCCGGCTACGTCACCGATACTCGGCGATGCGTCAACGCGCTTGATTTCTATAGTCGGCCTAGTGGCCGGCGCACTTGCGGTAGCCGTCGTCATCGGCTTCTTGATCGATCGCGCCGCGATTGCCGGTGATGTTTTAGCCGTCGCTGGCATTGCAATCACCGGCTACTTCCTATTCGAGGTCTTTAAGGAGGACGCTCACAACAGAAATCGGCTGATTGTCCTTGTTGTTCTGACAGCTTTTGCAGTCGTCTTTTGGGCGATCTATCAACAGTCCGGGTCTTCGGTGGTTCTCTACATCGAACGCGACGTTGACCTTGGGATGTTCGGACTCTCCATCCCACCGTCGGACATACAGTCCCTAAACCCGCTGTTCATTCTTCTGCTCGCGCCAGTGTTCGCGTTCGTTTGGACCAGGACGAGGCAGGCCGGCATCCACATCCCAAACTCGCTCAAGTTCGTCCTGGGATTGGCGTTTTTGGGCAGTGCGTTCTTGGTTTTGCAATTGGGCGGTATCGCTACGAGCAGCGGGGGTCGGATCGACCTTACCTGGATGGTGGCGTTCTACCTTCTGTTCACGATGGGTGAGATGAGCCTGTCCCCAATTGGTCTCGCGATGGCCTCCGAACTGGCCCCTAAGCGGTTGGCGGGCATGGCAATGGGCATGTGGTTTCTTTCGACGGCCGGGGCGAACTACATTGCCGGGCTAATTGCCAGTATCGCGGCCGTTCCTGCGGGAACCAGCCCGCAAGCCGAACGACAGATCTACGAGTCGGCATTTGCAGATTATGGTTGGATGTGCTTGGGAGCGGCGCTGCTTTTGTTGATTTTGGTCCCGTTTCTGAGGCGGCTCATGCGCGCGTGACGACTAAGCGCGCCCATTTGGCGCTGACCAATCAACTGTTGGCCCGATCGGCACAATGCCCAATGGATTGCGTTTCTCGCTTGGCGAATGGTAACCGCGTTTGTAGATATCGAACTTCACAGTCTCGGCCACACCCGGCATTTGGTATATCTCGCGCGCATAGGGCCATAGATTGTCGTAGTCGACCAGCCGCCGGAGATTGCATTTGAACGCGTAATGATAAGCTACGTCAAAGCGGGCCAACGTTGGGAACAGCCTGATGTCCGCTTCGGTCAAGCGATCTCCGGTCAGGTAGCGCGTTCGGCCTAGCCGCTCATTGATGGCGTCCAAGGTCTCAAACACCTCGTAGGCCGCTTCCTCATAAGCTTCTTGGGTGGAAGCAAAGCCAGCACGATAGACACCGTTGTTGACAGTTCGGTAGATCCGATCGTTCCAGTGATCGATCGTGTCCTTGAGGTCCGGGGGATAGTAGTCGGGACTTTCCGGCGCGACATCGGCGAACGCCGTATTGAACATGCGAACCACATCCGCAGACTCATTGCTGACCATGCTGCCGGTTTGCTTATCCCAAAGCACTGGAACCGTTATGCGACCCGTATAGCCATCAACCCCCTTGCTGTAGATCTCATGCAAAGAGGCTACGCCGAACTGGCGGTCGGCAAACTCTCCCTCCGGATCGAAGATCCACCCTTGCTCGCTACGTCTCGGAAGCGCAACAGAGAAATCAACAATGCTCTCTAATGCATTGAAATTAAGCGCAAGAAGCGCGCGATGCGCCCACGGACAGTTCCACGCGACATAGAGATGATAGCGGCCCGCCTCCGCCTTGAACCCCGCATCACCTGTTGGACCGGGCTTGCCATCGGCCGAGACCCAATGCCTGACGACGCTCTTTGACCGACTCCAATGGCCGTTTGCATCGGTTGCCGGCGGCGGCTCATCGACCTGATAGACGCCGTCAATCATCAACCCCATCGCCCGCACCCCTTCCAACCAGCTTTTACAGCCCTGAAAGATGGGATTCCGGACATTAGGTGACAACCTTGCCGACAAGCCAGATACCGGACCACTGATGCGGAATACTTCGAGCCGGGTAAGTCATACCCCCACGACAGCCCAATCGCGTATCGTCGGCGCGTCAAAGATCGAGCAGAAGCCGCTACCCAGTCACCATGCAAGCCACTAAAGGCGCAGAACGTCCGCGTATCCGCATAGGCGGCTATCAGGGGGGCCAGTCCGTACACACCAAGGGTGTGGAGGCATTTCGATCAAGCCTGCAGTCCGCACTCGACGATTGTGTTGAACTCGTGGTCACCCCGAATGTCACAACCTCAGGCAGGCGCGCGGCCGACCTGCTGGAGATGGTGGCTGGGGATGAGTTGGATATCTGCTACTTCTCCGCCAGTTACTTAGCCGATCGCGTTCCCAGTATCGGCTTACTGGACTTACCGTTCGAAATCGCAGATCGGGACCAGGCTTACGCGATCCTGGACGGGGCCGTCGGAAGGCATTTGGCGAACGAGTTACAACAGGCGACGCCTTATCGCTTGCTCGGCTACTGGGATAACGGGTTTCGCAACCTGTCAAACAGAAGCCATCCGATTGCCGCACCGGGCGATTGTCGGGGGCTGAGCCTACGCACGCTCGATAACGCGTTTCATCAAGAGGTGTTTCGCAGTCTCGGCTTCGAGCCTCGCGTAATCGACGTGCGCGATCTTGTACCGGCCGTCGCAGATGGCAGCATCGACGCGCAGGAAAATCCGCTGACCAATATCGTGCATTTCGATATCGCGGCGCATCACCCCTATGTCACCATCTCGCGTCACTTCTTCGGCGTAGCCGCGCTGTTGTGCAACAAGCAGCGATTTGCAGCCTGGCCATCTGCTGTTCGCGAGGCGGTCGAAGCAGCAGCCACGCAGGCAACAGCGATGCAGCGTCGCTTGGCCAAGCAGGAAGATATCGATTGCCTTACCGCGCTGAACGAACGCGGCAATCAGGTCCTAACGCTGACAGAAGATCAACGCGACCAGTTTCGCCAGGCCGTGCGGCCCGTTGTCGAACGGCAATCCACCACCTTTCCGGATGCTCTGCTGGCAGATGTACGGGGACGCTAGGTCAGCTCAGCCATCAACTCATCGGCGGAGACGGGCAACACGACCGGTTCGCCGCGTTTGGCCGACAGATCCATCGCCATGGTCAGCATCAGGTTGCGGTGGCCATCGGCAGCAGTCGCGTGTGGCGTTCGCTGGCCTGTGTAGATCCGCTGGTACCAAGCGTTCGTCTCTTCGCGCATCGGGCCCCAAAGCTGGCCGTCATGCATATCGCCCGGCGGATAGCTGGTCAGAAAATCCACGTGGCGCGGCGCGCCGGGGTCGAATCCATCGGGCGCATATCCGGCGCCTTGAGCCTTCTCGGTCGCCAGTATAACGTCACGGTGAGTGTCCTCGATGTCGATCACGCCTTCGGTGCCAACGATGCCGATTTCGATGCCGTAAACGGCACCCGGCCATACGACCGGCAGCGCCCAGGAAATATTCATGCTCCAAATCGTGCCGTCGTCCATGGTGAAGATGCCGAAGGTGGAGTCCTTCGTTCCCCACTTGCCCAATGCTGTATCGCAGGATTGGGCGAAGACGGAGACCGGCGTCTTTCCCTCCATCAGCCATAGGCACATGTCGAGACTATGGGTGCCGGAGACGACCATGGGCGTCAGATTGGCTCGATCCTGGGTCCGACGAACCGTCGCGATCGGCACCATGCGGTTCATGAAGGCGCGCGTGACCACGGAGGTCACGTGACCGATCTGGCCCGTAACCAGCTTTTCCTTCACCGTAAGGAAACGGCGGCGGAAACGCTGAGTGTAGCCAACGACCGCATCGATCCCGGCGGAGGCGATAGCGTCATTGATTTGCTGAGACTGGCGGGCGTCAGTGGCTAGCGGTTTCTCGATAAACAGGTCCAAACCGCGCTCGACGGCAGTCATTGTCGGTCCGAAATGAAAATTCTCGTCCGTGGCGATGATCGCGGCGGTGACCTCTGGTCGAGCCAGCAGTTCATTGTAGTCCGTTGTAAAAAAATCCGCCTGACAATCGTTCTTCAGGGCCTCGCCAATATCGGATTTGATATCGCACAGACCGATCCATCCGACACCTGGATAGGCGCGCGCAAGCTCGGCCCTGATCCGCCCAATCGTGCCGCAGCCAATGATTGCCAGCCCGATTTCCTTGCGCTGAGCACTCATGCCCCTTGCCCTCCAGATTTGGGTTTGCGTTTGCGTACCCGAAGGACGCCTTCGACGAAGATCAGAATGACGACGAATAGCAGGACCGTGCCGACATATTGCGACAGCACGTAGCCGATCGTCCGACCCTCGAACAGGAATAGGGACCGGCGCAGATTCTCGTCAGCCAGCGGCGCCAGGATCACGCCCAGTACGATCGGCGCCAGCGGAAAGCGGAAGAGATGCAGTACATAGCCGAGGATCGCGGCCCCGAACATGACCCAGACATCCAGCATGTTGAGCCGCACGGCGAAGGCGCCGATCACACAGACCGGAATGATCAGCGGCATCAGCAGCCCGCGCGGCAGACTGAACAGCCAGACACAGGGTTTGATCAGCGCGAAGGCGGCGCCATACATCAGGATGTTGGCGACGATTAGTGCGGCATAGATGAAATAGATCAGGCCGGGATGGTCGACTTCGATGGTCGGGCCGACAACGACATTGTGGAGGGCCAGCGCTCCCATCAGGGCGGCGGCCGCTGCGTTGCCCGGGATACCGAGCGCCAACGTCGGCAGCATCGAACCGCCGATATTGGCGTTGTTGGCCACCTCGGCGCAGACAATCGCCTCGTAGCTGCCCTTGCCCCATTTGTCCTTCTCGACCTTGGGCGCGCGTCGGCGACCGATGTCGTAGGAGAGGAACGAGGCCACATTGGCCCCTGCCCCGGGGATTGCACCGATCACCGTGCCGATAAGACCTGAGCGAACCGCGGCTTTCAGATAGCGACCCAGCATCCGGATGGGAGGAACGATACGGCCGACAGCGGTCGGCAGGGCATGCATCTCGCCCTGGGGCAGGACGCGGATGATCTCTGTCATGCCGAACAGACCGATCAGGATCGCGACGTAATTGATACCGTCATAAAGCGCCAGCGAGCCGAACGTGAAACGCGGCACCGCATGCATGGCATCAAGGCCGACAAAGGCGATCAGCATGCCGATCCAGCCAGATATCCAACCCTTCAGCGGCATTTGGCCAGCGGCCATGGAGCCACAGACAGTGATGCCCAGGATCGACAGCAGGAACATCTCCCAAGACCGGAATTCGAGGGCGAATTGCAGGATCAGGGGAATGAAGAAAATCAGCAGTAAGATGCCGACCCAGTTCCCGACAAAGGATGCCGCAATCGCCATCCCCAATGCGCGACCGCCTTCGCCTCGTTTGGCCAGCGCGTGGCCCTCGATCATGGTCGGTACGGCATCGGGTGTACCGGGAATGTTAATCAGGACGGCTGAGATCGCGCCGCCAAAGACGCTGCCCGTGTAGACACCGAGCATGAAGCTGAGCGCCGTCGCTTGCTCCATGCCCGCCGAAAGGCCAATCAGCAGCGCCATCGCCATGGTCGTCGACAGACCCGGCAAAGCACCCCAGACGATGCCCAGCGATACGCCTGCCAGCGTCACGAGAACGAGATAAGGGGACAGAGCCTGAAGGATCGAGTCGATAATCATGCCGGCGGGCTATCCCGGCAATGGGATGACGAAGACATAGCGGAAGACAGCCGCTAAGAATCCGATCCAAACCACGGACACAAGGAAGCACTGCCAAAGCGCCGCACCCCAGAACGCGAGCAACACGATGGTCAGGAAGACGATTGAGATCAGTTCGAATGAACCTGCCTCAAGGCGGGTTTCGCCCAAGCTGACCGCGTACTCAAAACTGAGAACGTGAATCGCAGCGATATAGATGCCGATAAGCACGACCAGAAACACCGTGCGTCCGACCGCAGCCATGTCTTCGGGCATGCCAATGGAAAGCCCTAGGCGACGGCGGCGCAGCGCAAAAACCGCCAGGGCGATAGCCATCAGACAAAGGCTGGCGGCAACGACGAATGGCAGAAGGCCCGGCGCCGTCGTAAGGCCGGCCGGGCGCCGCATGCCGATGGCCTCGATCATCACCCAGACCGACAGGGCGACGAGGGCGACGGATGCGATCAGGTCAAGCGCTGGGGCAGCGAAGCCGGCGCTTTCCTCCTCGCCGGCGAAGATCTTGCTGTCTTCAGCCATCCGTCAGCCCCAGCTCACGCTCCGAGCGGTGGGGACGGCACGCGAGCGCGCCATCCCCGAGCCTCCGCAACGGTCAGAGGTCCAGCGGCGTGTATCCGGCAGGCGGCCACCAACCATCGAAATCCGCCGGTGTCGGCAGGTTGAGATCGTCGGCAGACAGGATCTCCGCACCGATGGCGTCGGCGTTCCGGTTGAAAGTATCGACCGTGATGACCTCCAATTGAGCGGCGCGGCGATCGGCTGCCTCGCCGGTAACCACATCGAGTTGGAAGAAGCGCCGATCGACCATCTCGCGGAAACCGTCGGAATTGGCCGCTGCGATGAATGCTGCCTGAATCTCACGCAGGATCTCGATTGGCGTATCCCGGCGGACAATGAAGTTGTACGTACCGCCGATGGGCAGGAACTCGACAATGTTCGGCAGGAAGTTGCCGACCGACGGCAATACCGTGCCGTCTTCAAGGACGATGTCTTCCGAGCCTGTTTGCTGCAGGCAGCGCAATTCACCCGCACGGATCAGTTCGATGTGCTCATGCACACCGCCGCCGGCGACATCGACTTCGCCCTGAAGGCCGGCTAGCGTCGCGGGTTGGCCACCCTGGTAGGGCACATAGCGCATCTCGATGTTGGCGAATGAGGCCACAATCATCGCCAGTTCATGCCAAAGGCCGCCTGTGCCTGAGGTCGAGATGGTGACCGTGCCCGGGTTAGCCTGGGCCGCTGCAACGACATCCTCGAACGTCTCAAATGGAGAGTCGATCGGCACCGACCAGCTGGCGATCGCATTGGCGGCCTGGAAGAAGGCCCAATGTTCCCATGGGACGAGATCGACGTGGCCCATGACGCGCACGAACTTGTTGTAGTTGGCGCCGCCGAGGACCGTGTAGCCATCGGC
>JBCCER010000166.1:0-9495 GCA_039030175.1 Pseudomonadota bacterium | reverse complement strand
CCTGTGATCACGCGACCACGGCGGCCATTGTCAAAGAGGGCGTCCACCGCCTCTTGCAGCATCCGCTTTTCGTTGCGCACGATGATGTCAGGCGCGCGCAACTCGATCAGCCGCTTCAAACGATTGTTGCGGTTGATAACGCGGCGATAGAGATCGTTGAGATCCGACGTCGCGAAGCGGCCACCATCCAGTGGAACCAGCGGGCGCAGCTCCGGCGGAATGACCGGAACTACGTCCAGGATCAGCCATTCTGGCCGTGCGCCGCATTCGAGGAACGCCTCGATCAGCTTCAGCCTCTTCACATACTTCTTGCGCTTGGCCTCTGACCCGGTTTCCCGCAGATCCGTGCGGACCGTGTCGCGCTCCTCCTCAAGATCAATCGAGGACAGCATCGACTTCAGCGCCTCAGCACCGATCTTCGCCGTGAAATTCTCCTCGCCAAAGTCATCCTGGGCCTGGAGGTACTCGTCCTCGCTCAACAGCTGATGCTTGGTGAGAGAGGTCAGGCCCGGCTCGACCACGACATAGCTCTCGAAATAAAGGACGCGCTCCAGATCTTTCAGCGTCATGTCGACCATGAGGCCGATGCGAGACGGCAGAGACTTCAGGAACCAGATATGGGCGACCGGCGAGGCCAGCTCGATATGCCCCATGCGCTCACGGCGGACCTTGGACAAGGTCACCTCGACGCCGCACTTTTCGCAGATAATGCCCTTGAATTTCATACGCTTGTACTTGCCGCACAAGCATTCGTAGTCCTTTATCGGTCCGAAGATCCGGGCACAAAACAGCCCGTCCCGCTCCGGCTTAAAGGTGCGGTAGTTGATGGTCTCGGGCTTCTTGATTTCACCGTGGCTCCAGGACCGGATGCGCTCCGGGCTGGCGATCGCGATCCGAATATGATCGAAATCTTCCGGCTTCGTCGACAAGCCGAGCATATTCATCAACTCATTCATGCCTGTATCTCCCTCATCCCGGAGAAGGCTGTTGACCCGCCAGCATCTGCATGGCCAACGCCAATAAACTCAAGCTCAGCCCGGCGACGCCTCTCTGACCCAAGGCATCGCCGGGTTAACACCGAACTCAGGGTGCTTCCTGTTCCAATTCGACATTGAGGCCCAGCGAGCGCAGCTCTTTGACCAGAACGTTGAAACTTTCCGGAATACCTGATTCGAAATTGTCGTCGCCGCGAACAATGGCCTCGTAGACCTTTGTACGACCGGCAACGTCATCGGATTTGACCGTCAGCATTTCCTGCAAGGTGTAGGACGCGCCGTAGGCTTCGAGCGCCCAGACCTCCATTTCACCAAAACGCTGCCCGCCGAACTGCGCCTTACCGCCCAACGGCTGCTGGGTGACGAGGCTGTACGGGCCGATCGACCGCGCGTGGATCTTGTCGTCCACCAAATGGTGCAGCTTCAGCATGTAGATGTAGCCGACCGTGACCTTACGCGAGAACTCCTCGCCGGTACGGCCATCCACAAGCGTCACCTGTCCGGATGCATCCAAGCCCGCCTCAGCCAACATGTTGACGATGTCCTTCTCGTGCGCACCGTCAAACACCGGCGTTCCCATCGGCACGCCATTGCGCAGATTGCCGGACAATTCCAGCAACTGATCGTCGTTCATGGGCTTGATCTCGGCGTCGAACTGGTCGTCGCCATAGACCGTCTCCAGCTTCTCGCGCAAAGCGCCCTTCGCCGCCTGCCCCTCATCGTCGCTATACCGGATCTTGTCCAGCATCTCACCGATCTGACGGCCGAGACCGGCCGACGCCCAGCCCAAATGGGTCTCGAGGATCTGACCGACATTCATGCGGCTGGGCACGCCCAGCGGGTTCAGCACGATATCGACCGGTGTGCCGTCTTCGAGATACGGCATGTCTTCCATCGGGGTAATGCGGCTGATGACGCCCTTGTTACCGTGACGTCCGGCCATCTTGTCGCCCGGCTGAAGCTTGCGCTTCACGGCAACGAAGACCTTGACCATCTTCATGACGCCTGGCGGCAGTTCGTCGCCGCGCTGTAGCTTTTCGACCTTGTTGTCGAACCGCTCCTGCAACGCCTCGATCTGACTGTCGAACGCCCGGCAAGACGCCTCGATGTCGGCCATACGCTTTTCGTCATCGACCACGATATGGCGCCATTGTCCGGGCGTCATGGTGGCCAGGGCCTCATCGTCGATCTTGCCGCTGATCTCGTAGCCTTTTGGCGCATCGACGGCCGTCTGGCCCAGCAACATCTCCTTCAAACGTGCATTGAAGTTCCGCTGCAGGATGGTCTTTTCGTCGTCGCGGTCCTTTGCAAGACGCTCGATCTCGGCACGCTCGATGGCCAGCGCACGCTCATCCTTGTCGACACCGCGGCGGCTGAACACCCGGACGTCGACCACCGTACCGGTCACGCCAGGCGGCAATTTCAGCGACGTATCGCGGACGTCGGAAGCTTTTTCGCCAAAGATCGCGCGCAGCAGCTTCTCTTCCGGCGTCATCGGGCTTTCGCCCTTAGGCGTCACCTTGCCGACCAGAATATCGCCCGGATTGACCTCGGCCCCGACATAGACCATGCCGGCCTCGTCGAGATGGCGCAGGGCCTCCTCGCCGACATTCGGAATGTCGCGTGTGATCTCTTCCTGACCCAGCTTGGTATCGCGGGCCATGATCTCGAATTCCTCGATATGGATCGAGGTGAAGACATCATCGCGCACGATCCGTTCTGAGATCAGGATCGAGTCCTCGAAATTGTAGCCGTTCCAGGGCATGAACGCGCACAGCACGTTGCGGCCAAGCGCCAACTCACCGAGTTGCGTCGATGGGCCGTCGGCCAGAATGTCCCCCTCGTTGACCCGATCGCCTACCTTCACCAGCGGCCGCTGGGTGATGCAGGTGTTCTGGTTCGAACGCTGGAACTTCAAGAGGTTGTAAATGTCGACCGTGGAGGCCGATGCATCCTCTTCCGAGGTGGCGCGAACCACGACGCGGGTGCCATCGACCTGGTCGACGATGCCGTCGCGCCGGGCAACGATGGTCACGCCGCTGTCGCGGGCGACTGTCGCCTCCATGCCAGTGCCTACCAAGGGCGCCTCCGCTTGGATCAGCGGCACGGCTTGGCGTTGCATGTTCGAGCCCATCAGCGCACGGTTGGCGTCATCGTTTTCCAAGAATGGAATCAGCGCTGCCGCGACCGACACGATCTGCTTCGGGCTGACGTCGATCAACTCAATCGCATCGGCACGGGACATGACATAGTCGCCACGCTGACGGCACGAGATCAGATCGTCGGCAAACCGGCCCCCCTCATCCAGTTCCGCGTTGGCCTGGGCGATGGTGTATTTGTGTTCCTCAACCGCCGAGAGGTAGATGACCTCGTCGGTCACGCGCTTTTCGACCACGCGGCGATAGGGGCTCTCGATAAAGCCGTATTTGTTCACCTGGGCATAGGTCGCCAAGCTGTTGATCAGGCCGATATTCGGGCCTTCCGGCGTCTCGATCGGGCAAATCCGGCCGTAATGGGTCGGATGCACGTCGCGGACTTCGAAGCCGGCCCGTTCGCGCGTCAGACCGCCCGGGCCCAGCGCCGACAGGCGACGCTTGTGGGTGATCTCCGAAAGCGGATTGGTCTGATCCATGAACTGGCTTAGCTGGGACGAGCCGAAGAACTCGCGCACCGCCGCCGCTGCCGGCTTGGCATTGATTAGATCATGCGGCATCACGGTGTCGATATCGACCGAACTCATCCGCTCGCGGATTGCCCGCTCCATGCGCAAGAGGCCGACGCGATACTGATTTTCCATCAGTTCGCCGACCGATCGCACACGCCGGTTGCCCAGATTGTCGATATCGTCGATGTCGCCGATACCGTCCTTCAATTGGTTGAGGATCTTCAAGATCTCGAGGATGTCCTGCTTGCGCAGCACGCGCAGCTGGTCGTCGGTCTCAAAGCCCAAACGGGCATTCATCTTGACCCGGCCGACCGCCGACAGGTCGTAGCGCTCGCCGTCAAAGAACAGGCCCTTGAACAGCGCCTCGGCGGACTCCAGTGTCGGCGGCTCACCGGGACGCATGACCCGATAAATGTCGATCAGCGCATCCTCGCGGGTGGCGTTCTTGTCGATCGCCAGCGTGTTACGCATATAAGCGCCGACACTGACATGGTCGATCGCAAGGGCTTCGATCTGTTTTACCGACTTGCTCTCGAGCATCTCGAGCAGTTCTTCGGTGATCTCGTCGCCCGCCTCGAACAAGACCTCGCCCGTTTCCTCGTCGATCATGTCGCCGGCGAGATAGCGCCCGATCAAATCCTCGTCGGTGACGAGTTGCTCTTTCAGGCCAGCCTCGGTCAGCTTGTTGATCTTGCGCGGCGTCAGCTTTTCGCCGATGGCGGCAACCGTCTCGCCCGACTTCGCATCGACCAGATCGAAGGTTAACTTGACCCCTTTCATAGACTCGGCGTCGAACGGCGTCTTCCAGCCCTTCTTGGTCCGCGTGAAGGTGACATCGCCGAAGAAGGTGGAGAGAATCTCCTCCTTCGTCATGCCCTGCGCCTCATACGGCAGCAAAGTTTCGCCCTGCGCCTCGCGCTCAGCCCGCAACTTCTCCGTTTCGGCCGAGTCGAGCGCCATCAGCAACGTCGTCGCCGGCAGTTTGCGGCGCCGATCGATGCGGACATAGACATTGTCCTTCGGGTCGAACTCGAAATCGAGCCAGGACCCGCGATAGGGGATCACCCTTGCGGCAAATAGATACTTGCCGGAGGAGTGCGTCTTGCCCTTGTCATGGTCGAAGAACACACCTGGGCTGCGATGCATCTGGGAGACGATCACACGCTCGGTACCATTGATTACAAAGGTACCGTTGGCCGTCATCAAGGGCATGTCGCCCATGTAGACGTCCTGTTCCTTAATGTCGCGGATTGAGCGCAGGCCGGTCTCTTCCTCGATATCAAAGACAGTCAGGCGCAAAGTCACCTTCAGCGGTGCGGCATAGGTCATGCCCCGCTGCTGGCATTCCTCGACATCGTATTTCGGCTCTTCGAGTTCGTAGTGAACGAAGTCGAGCTCCGACCGGTCGGAAAAATCGCGGATTGGGAAAACCGAGCGCAAAACTTCCTGCAGTCCCAAGTTTTGGCGCTTGGCGATCGGGATATCCATTTGCAAAAACTGATCGTAGGAGCGGCGCTGCACCTCGATCAGGTTGGGCATCCGGGCGACTTCCGGGATGCGTCCAAAGTCCTTACGGACACGTCTACGGGCGGTGAACGGCTTGGCCATAGGTTCCTGACCTCTCAAATCCCATGTCGCGGCGTGCTACCATCAGCACGCAGCACTCAGCCCCGCATCGCCCGCTGTCGGGCGTTCGGAGGGTCAGCCAATGCGTCGCCGCGCGCCTGGCTGAATCATTGCCGATCGATTCGCTCGAGAATCTCCGACAATGTGGCTGGGCAGCTTGCCCATCCGGAAAACACAACTATCAACCCGGCGGCGGCGCGCCTTCGGGTTGCGCGAGTCGTATCAAAACAACCGCAACATCAAACACTTAGCCCCAAAAAGCACATAAGACGCCTTTGGGCGGTCGACCTCAACGGGTCGACCGCCCTCGGGCGTCGATATGTCAAAAGCGATATTTGTCACGCGGCCTTACTTAACTTCGACCGTCGCGCCCGCTTCTTCAAGTTGTTTTTTCAGATTTTCGGCCTCTTCCTTGTTGACGCCTTCCTTCACAGGCTTGGGCGCCCCCTCGACCAGATCCTTGGCTTCCTTCAGGCCAAGACCGGTAATGGCACGAATTTCCTTAATAACGTTGATCTTCTTGTCGCCGAACGAGGCCAAGATGACGTCGAACTCATCCTTCTCCTCCGCAGCGGCAGCTTCACCGCCGGCAGCCGGCATTGCACCGGCAACAGCAACCGGAGCCGCGGCGCTCACGCCCCACTTCTCCTCAAGCAGTTTCGAAAGCTCGGCCGCCTCAAGGACGGTCAAACCAGACAGCTCGTCGACGAGCTTTTCCAGATCAGCCATTTTCAATCACTCCTAAGCTGGAACTTCTTTCCAATTGTCGATGATGACGACGGCTCACGCCGCCTCGTCCTTGGCACCATAAGCACTGAATACTCTTGCCAATTGGCCGCCGGGGGCTTGCAGGACGCCAGCGATCCGTGTCGCCGGTGTGCTGATCATGCCCACGATCTTGGCCCGCAACTCGTCCAGGGACGGCAGCTTGGCAAGCGCTTCAATGCCCGCCTTGTCGAAGACCTGCTCGCCCAATCCACCGCCCAGAACGACAAGCTTGTCGTTCTTCTTGGCATAGTCGACAGCGACCTTTGCCGCGGCGACAGGGTCGTCGCTGTAGGCAATCGCGGTCGGCCCGGTGAACAGGTCGGACAGGCCCTCAAAGGTAGTGCCTTGAAGGGCGATGCGGGCGAGCCGGTTTTTGGTCACGCGGAAATTGGCACCCGCCTGCATCATCTGCCGGCGCAGATCGGTGGATTCACCGACCGACAGCCCAACCTGGTGGGTGACCACCACGAGTTGGGACGCGCCAAACGTCTCATGCAAAGCGGCGACCTTTTCTTCCTTCTGTGTCCGAAGCACGGATCGCCTCCTTCATCAGGGAAACCGGTGCACGGTGCCGCCGATCTCCCACTTCACATGGATCGATCCCGACAACCGCGTATCTGCGATCATCGAGCGATCGACCCGCTCAAGCCTGTCCCAGAAGTTCCAGCGATTTTGGCGGTTTCAACAACCGGACAAAAAAGCCATCAACCCCCGTCTATGCAGGAAGATTAAGCCGGCTTGCGGCCCCTGCGGTCTCGGACAGGTACGTCCGAGGCTGGCACGGAGCCAGCCCCGGGCATCTCAATACGATCAGGGGGCCGCCCCGGGCTCGATCCCGGTCACGTCCATCTTGACGCCAACACCCATGGTGGAACTCAGCGTCACCCTTTTCATGAATTGTCCCTTCGCCCCGGTCGGCTTGGCCCGCAATATGGCGCTGACAAAGGCGCGCACATTCTGCTCAAGCTGTTCCTCGCTGAAACTCGCCTTGCCGACACCCGCATGGACGATGCCAGCCTTCTCGACGCGGAATTCGACCGAGCCAGCCTTCGCCGCTTCGACCGCCGATTTCACGTCCGGCGTCACCGTGCCAAGCTTGGGGTTCGGCATCAGCCCTCGCGGCCCCAAAACCCGGCCCAGTTTGCCAACCACCGCCATCATATCCGGCGACGCGATACACCGGTCAAAATCGGTCCGACCGTTTTGGATTTCCTCGGCCAGATCCTCGGCCCCGACGATATCGGCCCCGGCTTCCTTAGCCTGTTCGGCCTTGTCACCACGAGCAAATACCGCGACGCGGACCGACTTGCCGGTGCCGTTGGGCAGGGCCACAACGCCGCGCACCATCTGGTCGGCGTGGCGTGGGTCGACGCCCAGATTCATCGCGATTTCGATGGTCTCGTCGAACTTGGCGGTCGCCCGCGACTTCACCTGCTTGACGGCCTCGGGCAACTCCAAGACAGCGTCGCGGTCCAGGCCTTCATGGTTCTTTTTGGTTCTCTTGGTCAGTTTTGCCATCGAACTACTCCACCACCTCAAGGCCCATCGATCGGGCCGAACCGCGGATCATCTCGGCCGCCGCATCGATATCGTTGGCGTTCAAATCCACCATCTTGGCTTCCGCGATCTCGCGCAGCTGGGCCTCGGTCACCTTGCCGATATAGTCGCCCTTGCCGACCGTCGAATGACCCTTCTGGATCTTGGCAGCTTTCTTCAAGAAGAAGCTCGCCGGCGGCGTTTTGGTCGTGAACGTAAAGGTCCGATCGGCATAGGCGGTGATCACCACCGGAATCGGCATACCCTTTTCCAGGTTCTGGGTCTCGGCGTTGAACGCCTTACAGAACTCCATAATGTTCAGCCCGCGCTGACCCAGCGCTGGGCCGATCGGCGGTGACGGATTGGCCGCACCCGCCGGGACCTGAAGCTTAATCAGGCCGACAACCTTCTTTGCCATCTCTCTTCCCTCTCAACCGCGACCGCTCGGGTCGCGATGTCAACAATGCCGCCGTTAAGGGCAGCGGGGTGTCGCGGTCACGGCCGCCCCAGGTCTTTGGGGCTAGAGCCTCCCGCGTCGCTCATCCGGCTGCCGGCTTGCGGCAAACCGGAAACCATCAAACCTTTTCGACCTGGCTGTATTCCAGTTCGACAGGTGTTGCCCGGCCGAAGATCGAAACCGCGACCTTGAGCCGCGCGCGTTCTTCGTCCACCTCTTCCACATAGCCGTTGAACGAGGTGAACGGACCATCGCTGACCCGCACCTGCTCGCCGACCTCGTATGTGACCGAAGGTTTAGGCCGTTCGATACCTTCCTGCACCTGCTGCAGGATGCGGCTCGCCTCGGCCTCCGAAATCGGCTGCGGCTTGCCGCGCGACCCCAAGAAGCCGGTAACCTTCGCAGTATTTTGGACCATGTGCCAACTCTCGTCGGTCAGGTCCATTTTTACCAGGACATAGCCGGGAAAGAACTTCCGTTCGGCGTTGACCTTCTGGCCGCGCCGCATCTCCACGACTTCCTCAGTCGGAACCGAGACTTCCTCAAACTTATCGGTCAGGCCCTTTTGGTCCGCCTGCTCGCGGATCGACTGGGCAACCTTGTTCTCAAAGCCCGAATAGACGTGGACCACGTACCAACGCATCGCCATGGCTTAACCGCCCAGACCCAGGATGAAACCAACCCCAAAATTGGCGATCTGATCCACGATCAGGAAGAAGATGGCCATGATCACCACGAAGATGAACACCATGATCGTGCTGACCACGGTCTCCTTCCGGGTCGGCCAGGTGACCTTAGAGGCCTCCTGCCTGACCTGGCGGATGAATTGCATCGGATTCGTCTTGGCCATCGCTTGTCTTTGCCTTCAGCACGCCGCGCCAACACCGTATCGTCGCGGGTCTTGTTCGTGCAGCCTTACCTAATCATCTGTTCTGGCCGCACAAGGGCGACACAACGCAACCCATCAAAAATGGGATCTTAAATTGTCATCGCGTGCTGGCAGGAGTGGAGGGACTCGAACCCACAACCCCCGGTTTTGGAGACCGGTGCTCTGCCAATTGAGCTACACTCCTAGACTCGCACCCGCTGGACACTGCAGACCCGTCGGCCAGACCGACGCACCCGGCAATCTCCAAGCCAATTCACGAGGGACGGGGTTTTAGACGAAGCGCCCGTCCAATGCAACATCGCCGCGACACCAAATCAACAGGACGCGGCGCCGCAATGGATTAGAGAAAAACACCCGGCCGGTTCGCCAAGAACCGGCCGGGAATCTCGCCAGTGAGTGTCCTTACTCGACGATGGATGCGACGACGCCGGCGCCGACGGTGCGGCCGCCCTCGCGGATGGCAAAGCGCAGGCCTTCGTCCATCGCAATCGGCGCGATCAGCTCCACATCCATCGCAACATTGTCGCCCGGCATCACCATCTCCGTGCCTTCCGGCAGG
>JBCCER010000165.1:0-9691 GCA_039030175.1 Pseudomonadota bacterium | reverse complement strand
GCCGTGGATCGGGTGAGTTCGCGCAGGATGACCGCGGCGTCAGCGGCACGCACGCCTACTTCAGGTCCGATCACGACCTCATACTGATTGGCGCCGTACTCCTTCATGATTGTGTCCGGTGACAGACCTGCCGCAGCAATCTGGCCAACCAGCGCTTCACAAAGTTCGCGCTGGGCTTCGAAACCGCCTCGGCCGTACCCCTCCCCGAGCATGTCCGACGGTCCGACAACGTGGAATTCGTGCTCGAACGCCGCCAGCAAACGGACGCCGGCGACCGTCTCCAACCGTTTCAGCGCAGCCTTGAGCAGCCCGCGCGTGCAAAAGTCCCAGGCTTGGCCGTCCAGGGTCACGATATCGCCCAGCATGAATCGCTCGACATGGGTGCCGAAATCGGCCGTCACCGCTGCTGCATCATCAGGGATCAAGAGCAGATCGCCCAGCGCACCGAATGGGCTTTCGCCGATATCGTTAAAGCAATTGATCTGAACATTGGTTGGTGTCCAGCCGACGCCGCGCTGTAGGCGCTTAGGCAAATCCTCGGCGGGAAATGCCTTGCCCCGCACCTTTCCAGCCAGGTCGCATGTCGCTGCAAAAATCAAGTCGGTCATGTCCCTAGCCCGGTTGGCGCACCTTGTCCCATGCCTCGATCCGTGCGCGCGTCTGATCCCATGTCTGTTCGGCCACCCGGGTCACCAGCGCCTCGCAAATCGCCAGCGCTGAGGAATAGCTGCCCCAGATCGTTCCCGTATCGATGGGCACCGCAAGCAGTTCGCCGGCATGGCGCGTCGCGGGGGATAGCCATTTGTCGGTCATGAGCACGACTTGAACCCGCCGCTCCGACGCTTGCTCCGCAAGTTTTTCCAAGTTCGGTTGGTAGCGGCGGAAATCGACAAGAAAAAGAACGTCACCCGATTTCATCCGAAGCAGGTACTCCGGCCATTCTTCCGGATCGCGGGACACATGGAATACGCCCTGCCGCGCTTGCCGCAGGTGGAACGAAACATGCCTCGCCAATGTGTCGCTGATCCGGCCGCCCAGCGCAAAGATGTTGCGCTTGGGATCTGAAAGGAGGGCGCAGATCCGATCGAACTGACCTTCGGTGATCGCCTCACCGGCCTTGTGGATTTGATCCGCGACCCGAGCGAGGAACCCCGGCAGGTACCCGCCTTCGATCCTGCGGCCAGCCACATGAATATCTACCGGCGACTGGTCGCCATCCTTCAGTTCCGCGATCAGACGGCGCTGCATCTCGGAATAGCCAGCCAGGCCAATCTTCGCAACGAACCGAGAAATCGACGGCGCCGAAACGTCGGCGCGTTCCGCAAGTTCCTGAATCGGCTTGATTCCACCATAGGGGTAATCCGACAGAATCGCCGTGGCGAGCTTGCGCTCGGACTGCGTAAACGCCTCCGAATGGCTTTCGATTTGATCGCGGACGCTCATGAGTGCGCAGCATTTTTGAAAACTCACTTTCAGTCAACGCAAATCGTATTGACATTGAATACAGTCTTTCTTCAAGCTTGAGCCATGGAGATGACAGTGGCCTCCCCGCTCCTATCCGATGCAGACCCAGCCCCCGTCGAGGTGGTCCCGGGCGCGCCCGGTGCCCCGGTCGTTTTCGTCTGCGAGCATGCAGGACGCATTGTTCCGAACCGCCTGAAAAACCTGGGAGTCGTGCCGGGCGTATTGAACAGCCATCGAGGCTGGGATATCGGTGCCGTCGACGTTGCCCGCCAACTCGCCTCGTTGCTCGACGCGCCGCTGGTTTTGCAGCGCTATTCCCGCTTGGTCATCGATTCCAACCGGCCGCCGAATAGCGTCGCTTCAATCCCCGAAATCAGCGACGGCGAGACGATCCCCGGCAATGTCGGCCTCAGTCTTGCCGCACGGGAGGCTCGGATCGAGGAGATTTTCGCGCCCATGGACCGCGCGATTGACGAGCTTTTCGAGGCTGAACCTCGCCGCGCTGGGTTATCGATCCACTCCTTCACGCCAAATTTGGGCGGCTTGCCTAGGCCGTGGCATGCGGGTTTTTTGAGCCGGCGCGACCCGTCAACAGCCAAGGCGCTTCACGATGCCGTCGCCGCGATGCGTCCGGATCTCACGCTTGGGATCAATGAGCCATACCAGATCGAAGACGAGACCGATTGGTTCGTTCCCCGCCATGCAGAAACGCGCGGCCTCAGACATTGCCTGATCGAAATCAGGAACGATCAACTTCCAGACGAGGCGGCCGCTGAGGAGTGGGCTGACCTGCTTGCCCAGGCCATACGTCCGGTGGTGGGGTGGTGATGGCGCTGTCACGCGATATCCCCTTGGTACCGAGGGACAGCGCGTTGCTGTTTATCGATGTGCAGAACTTCTCCGCCCATCGCAATGGCGGCGAGTTCAAGGACACGCCACCGGCCGACTTCGTGGCGAATTTCGGCGCCTTCTTCGACGACCTCGACGCGCGGGTGATCCCTAACATGCAGGCGCTTCAGGCGGCGTGTCGGGGGGCCGACGTCGAGGTCCTCTATACGGTTATCGAAAGCCTAACATTCGACGGCCGCGACCGCTCGCTCGACTACAAGATCACCGGCTTCAACGTACCCAAAGGGTCTTGGGACGGCAAAGTGATCGATCAAATCGCGCCGCAGGGCGATGAGATTGTTCTGCCGAAGACATCGTCGTCGGTCTTTATCTCCACCAACATCGACTATCTCCTGCGCAATCTGGGCGTTCAGCAACTGGTGATTTCAGGGCTCCTAACCGACCAGTGTGTGGAGAGCGCGATCCGAGACGCTTGCGATCTGGGCTATCTCGTAACGCAGGTGACCGACGCGTGCTCGACCATCACGCCAGAGCGACACGCCAACTCGTTGAACGCAATCAAGGGCTACTGCCGGCAGATCACGACCGAGGATCTGATTTCAGAAATCAATGGGGGTAGAGATGGCTGACGCAAAAGACGCCGTGCTTGCTGCGATCGACGTCGACCACGTAGTGGCCTTAACACAGGATCTGGTGCGTATCCCATCGGTGAACCCGAAGTTTGAGGTTAAACAGGGCTTTAACCGCGAGGCCGACGTACAAGCTCGGATTGCGGAAGAGCTGTCAGACTTCGAACTCGATCAGTGGGAGGTGTTCCCCGATCGTCCGAACATCACTGCCGACCTCCCCGGCACGGATGACAAAAGCATGATCCTATGCGGTCATGTCGACGTGGTGCCTGTAGGCGACGCAAACGCGTGGGACCGCAATCCGTTCAGCGGTGATTTAGCCGATAACCGCATTTGGGGCCGGGGTGCCGTCGATATGAAAAGCGGGGTGGCCGCCTGCATTGCTGCGGCCCGCGCCATTCGCAAGGCCGGAGTGGAGCTTGAAGGACGCCTGTCGATCCACACGGTGGTCGATGAAGAGGCTGGCGGCTTCGGCGCCATGGACGCGGTCGCCAAGGGCAAGCTTGCCAAGCATGCCATCATCGCTGAACCCACCTGGCGCGACGTCATCGCCGCCGAAGGTGGCTTGTCATGGGTTAAGGTTACGATCTTCGGCAAACAGGCGCATGCGGGTTGGCGGTTTAACTCGATCTGGCCTCAACATGACACGCCAGAGCGGCTGGAGCCGGGGGTCAACGCGATCGAACTTGCAGCCCGGTTTATCAGCGCGTTGCGCGATTTCGAGGCCTCTCGGTGCCGACTGCACAATCACCCGCTGATGCCACCGGGCCTTGCAACCATCAATCCGGGTACCATTCAGGGCGGCGCGGGGATGGGCGAAGACGGTAATCCGGCCGTCATGACCAACGCGGCGATGATCTCCGACGTCGCGACAATGGTGCTGGACTACAAGTTCATGCCGGACGAAGACTTCGCAGACGTGAAGGCAGAGTTCGAGGCGTTCGTGGCGCATTTCGCCGGCATGGACCCTTGGATGCGCGATCACCCGCCGAAGATCGAGTGGAATCTGTGGGGCCTCTACTTCCCGCCGATGAACACACCGGTGGATCACCCGCTTGCGCAATCGGTGCTCAGCAATGCCACCGCGATTCAGGCAAGACCGCCGCAGGTCAAGGGCTTCGAGGCGGTCACAGACGCCGCCCACTATGCGGGTCGCGGCGTGGTTCCCATCATCTATGGGCCCACCGGCGATGGTTTCCACGGCGACAATGAATGCGTCGAGGTGGACAGCCTCGTGGAGGCAACCAAGGTCATTGCGGCGACGGTGGTCGACATGTGCGGTGTGAGATCGTGATGGAGTTCAGCGATACAAGCCATGGTCGACTGGCCTGGCGGCAAAGCGACGGCGCGGGCCTACCAGTCTTGATGATCCACGGCAATTCGACCTGCACCGAGGTGTTCCGCAACCAGCTCGACGGGGCGATCGGCGAGAAGTACCGCTGCATTGCTTTTGACCTGCCGGGTCACGGCCAATCGAGCGATGCGCCCGTGCCTGAGGATACCTACAGTTTTGGGGGCTATGCCAACGCGGCGGTCGAGCTCATGGCAGCAATCGGCGTTCCCAGATACGCGGTGTTTGGCTGGTCGCTTGGCGGGCATATAGCCCTCGACATGCTTGCAGAGACGGACGCGCTTGCCGGCCTGATCATCTCCGGCTCCGCGCCCATTAGCCAAGACACACATTCAATGACCGAAGGCTTCAAGGATGAAATTGAGTGGTCGCTGGCGTCAAAACGGGTTTTGACCGAGGACGAAATCCACGCGTTTGCTCATGGAACCTGCGGGCCGAATGCTCCCTACGATCCGTTCCTTGAGACAGCCGTTCGCCGCTGCGATGGACGCGCGCGGTCGCTGATGATCTCCAAGGCCGCCTGCGGCCTAGGCCGCAACCAGCAAGATTTGGCGATCAACGCGACGGTTCCGCTGGCGATCGTGAATGGCGCTGATGACGCCTTCATCAACCATGCCTTTGTCGCGGGACTTCCCTATCGCACGATTTGGGAAGGCGCCGTGATCGACCTGCCCGACCTTGGCCATGCGCCGTTTTGGGAAGCGCCGGAGACTTTCGATCCGATCTTGAACCGCTTCCTGTCCAGCCTGAACTGATCCAATCAACAGGGAGACGAGCAATGAACAAGTTTCTACTACCCCTTGCCGCCGTCGGGACGCTTTTGACAAGCACCGCACTTGCCGAGGTCGTTCGCATCGGCGTTTTGGCGCCGATATCAGGCTCGGCCGCCGCGGACGGTGAGGAGATGGTTAACGGAGCACAGCTTGCGGTGGATGAGCTCAACGCCGCGGGCGGCGTCGGCGACTACACGTTCGAACTTGTCGTCGGCGACGTCGCAGACGGATCGGCCGACTCGGTAGCCACGGCCGCCGAGCGCCTTCTTGGCACGGACGGAATGGGCGCGATGATGACGGGCTATGCGTCCGGCTCCAATTTTGAAATCGAGATGATGGCCGAGGAGGAGATGATCTACCTCGTCTCCGCAAACTCCTCGCAAACGGCCGAGATCATCTCGCCAGCACCGGAGGATTATCCGACGGTCTGGTCGCTCACACCCTCATTTGCGGGTTACAGCACGGAAATCGTGCCCGTGATCGAAGGTTTAGCCGCCGATGGCGCGCTCGATCTGCCGAACCGCAAGGTCGCCATCATCGCGTCCGACAATCCATATTCCCGCGGTATCGCCGAAGGGATGGTCGAAAGCTTCGAAGGCGCTGGCTGGGAAGTGACTGTTGACGACCTTGTTCCCTTTGGTGAGATCGGTGACTGGCGTGGCTTCCTCGCCCAGGTCCGGCAGGATCCACCGGCCGTGTTGATCAACACCGACTATGTCTCGGCCAATGCCGCCTTGTTCGTGTCGCAGTTCAACGAGGATCCGACCGATAGTTTGGTCTTCATTCAATACGCGCCGTCGGTGCCCGAATTCATCGAACTGACGCAAGAGCAAAGCTCCGGCATCGTCTACAACCTTCTGGGCGGCGTGCTGAACACACCGTCGAACCCGCGTGCGGCCGAAGTCTTGGCGCGCTACGAGGATGCCTACGGGAATGAGCCCGGCACCTATGGTCCGGCTCTGTATGAGCAAGTGATGATCTACGCAGCCGCGCTTGAACAGGTCGGCGATCCGGAAGACCGCGTGGCCATTGGCGAGGCGATCGGAGCCACGAACGTGCAAACCGCCATGGGCCGGGTCCAATTCGACCCGGCCACCCACCTGGCAGTTCAGTCGAACGACGGTATTCCGATCCAGTTCTACCAGATCAGGGACGGCGAGCGCGTGCTGTTCTATCCCGACATCTATGCAACGGGCGACTTCGTCGAGCCTTCTTGGATGCAGTAAGGAGATTGGGGTGGGTCTTCGGATCCACCCCACTTTTCGATGCCCGAACCCATTCTGGAAATCCGCTCGGTCGTCAAACGCTTCGGTGGCTTGAGCGCCGTTGATTGTGTTAGCTTTTGCGTGATTGACGGCGAGCTTTTGGGTATTGCCGGCCCGAACGGGTCGGGAAAATCAACGCTCTTCAACGTGATTTCCCGCAATCCCTACCCTGCAACCTCCGGCGAGGTACATTTTCGAGGCAACAGAATTGACCAATGGCCCGCGCAAAAGATCGCGGAGGCTGGCTTGACGCGCACATTCCAGAAGGACGCGGCGTTTCCCGATCTGACCGCCATCGAGACCGTGGCACTTGCCGCTCACTATGGCAAAGGACTTGCCCGCAAAGATGCCGCCGAAGCGGCCGCCAGGACGCTTGATGAGATGGGTGTCGCTCCCGAGCGACGCGAACTGCCGACCAACGCGTTGTCAGTCTACGAGCGCAAGCAATTGATGATTGGCTCGGCGCTGGTAACCGAGCCGCTGATCTTGATGCTCGACGAGCCCGCTTCGGGGCTCACGCGACCGGAGATCGAATCCCTGAAGACTCTGCTACTGCAGATCAAATCAACTGGCGTGACGATCATTTTGATCGAGCATGTGTTGTCGCTGCTGCTCGCGGTCGCCGAGCGTTTGATCGTGCTCAACCAAGGCCGCGTCCTAGCGGAAGGCGAGCCGCAGACGGTGATCCGTAATCCCGAGGTGATCGAAGCCTATCTCGGCGAGCGCGCCGCATGATGCTGCGAGTGACCGGGGTTGAGGGCGGCTACGGGTCCGTCACCGTGCTTCGAGGCGTGGATCTGGAGCTCGCGCCAGGCGAAAACCTAGGCATCTTCGGCCCAAACGGCCACGGCAAGACAACCCTATTGCGGATGATTTCCGGCCTCTTGCGGCCAACCGCCGGAACAATCGCGTTTGAGGGCGAAGAGATTACCTCCTGGCCGCCATCGCGAATTGTCGCCGCAGGCCTGGTGCAAGCGCAACAAGGCAACACGCTCTTTGGCGATATGGGCGTGGCGGAAACGCTCGAGCTTGCGGCCTTCACGCCACGTGCCAGAAAAGACGCCTCTGCGCAGCTCGACCGAGTCTATGCCCAGTTCCCTCGCCTAGCCGAACGCCGGAACCAGCGCGCCAAGACGCTGTCCGGCGGCGAACGACAGATGCTCTCGATCGGCGCCGCCTTGATGTGCGTGCCACGGCTGTTGATCCTTGACGAGCCGACACTCGGGCTGTCCCCAAAGCTGAAAGAAGAACTGAGCCAGGCCTTCAAGGCGATTTCGGCCGATGTTCCGCTGATCCTGATCGAACAGGACGTGGAACTGCTGTTGTCGGTCACCAATCGGCTTTGCCTTTTGGAGCAAGGCGAGATCGTCCGTCAGATCGACCGCGCGAACGCGCCCGACCATGCCGAGATCATGGCGATGTATTTCGGCGAGGCCGCGCTGTGATCGAAACGCTGATCACCACGGCGCTGGCCGGCGTAGTTTTGGCCGCGCTGTACGCGCTGATGGCGTCCGGCCTGAGCTTGATCTGGACCACGCTTGGCGTCTTCAATTTCTCACATGGCGCGTTGATGATGTTCGGCGCTCACATAGCGTGGACGGTGACCGTAGCCTGGGGCCTTGGCCTCGTTCCTGGGCTTGTTGCAGGCGTTGCCGGCGCTGCTGCGCTGGGAATCATCATCGAATACCTGCTCGTCCGCCCGTTCTACGGCAAACCAAACATGCTGCTGATTACCGTCATGACCACGCTGGCGGCGATGATCATCCTCGAAAAGAGTGCGCAGATCATTTGGGGCGCGCGACTAAAACAGCTTCCGCGACTAATCGAGGGTGATGTCACGATCCTGGGCGCTACGATTTCCGCTCACGAAGCCCTCATCGTGTTGTTGGCCCCCATCGTACTGATCGCGCTGGCAAAGTTCACTGAGCGAAGCCGGATCGGGCGATCGCTACGCGCCGTCGGTCAAAACCAGGATGCGGCAGCCCTTATCGGCATCAACGTCCCCTGGACCTTCGCGCTCGCCTTTGCGCTTGGCGCCGGGCTTGCGGGGCTGACGGGTGTACTGCTCGGGTCGATCCGCTTCATCACGCCTGGCCTCGGCGCCGAACCCCTCGTGGCAGCGATGATCGTCGTCATATTCGGCGGCCTCGGCTCGCTAGGCCAGACAGCGGCGGCAGCATTGGTCATCGGTCTGGGCGAAGCCTTCCTCGTCTTGGTCGTCGGTCTCTATTGGACGCCTTTCGTTCTGTTCCTGGCGCTCGTTGCCATCCTTGTCCTACGACCGAACGGCCTGTTCGCGAGGGCTCAATGACCCGCCAGACCCTCCTGCTGCTGGCCGCGCTTGCCGTCCTCATTGCAGTTCCCTTCTTCGCGACCGAAAGCTACACGCGCCACCTCTTCATCCTGGCCTTCCTCTACGCGATCATTGCCTCGAACTGGGACCTCTCCCTGGGTCATGCCGGGCTGTTCAATTTCGGACACATGACATTCTTCGCGATGGGGGTCTACACGGCAGCGATCCTCGCCAAAGCGGTCGAGTTGACGCCGTGGCTGGCGATCCCGATCGGTGGCGTCACCGCAGCGGCTGCCGCTTTTGTGGTCGCTGCCCCTGTGGCTCGGCTGAAGGGCATCTATGTGGTGCTCATCACCTTCGCCTTCAGCCAAGTAGTCTTGCAATTGATCCTCAGCCAAAGCGACTTGACCGGCGGCGCGGGTGGCATGGTGCGCATCCCGCCCTTGGAATGGGGCGAGTATCGCTTTCACCGCGATCAGCGATTTGGCTACTTCTACATCGCACTGGGGTTGCTCGTCGTTTCGACGGTGTTCCTGCTGTGGCTTCGCGCCTCGCCCTTCGGCAAGTCGCTGATAGCCCTGCGCGATTCGGAGGAATACGCGCTTGCTCGTGGCATCCCGGTTACTCGCAATCGGGTCCTTGCACTTGTCCTATCCTCGATCTTCCCAGGAATTGCCGGCGGTTTTTTTGCGATCTATCTGCGCGTTGCGTCGCCCGAGGTCTTGAGCTTTTCGACCTTGAGCCTCGCCCTGTCGATGGTTCTGGTGGGTGGCGCTGGCACCATCGTGGGACCGATCATCGCGGCTTTCGCCATCATCTTTGCGACCGAAGCATTGGCCGGTTTCCGCGGCATGGAGGAGGCACGGTTCATCGTCGTGGCGATCTCCATGATTCTTGTCCTGCGCTTTTTCCCGGGTGGGTTGGCTCAACTAATTCGCCGGTGAAGTAAACCGCCATCACATGCGTTGCAGGATTGGCGTCGGTGACGATTGACCCGGTCGCGAACGACGCTGAAGACAACCCAGCGAATGATCAAGGAAGTTCGGACCAAAGAGCTAACGCTGATT
>JBCCER010000164.1:0-9823 GCA_039030175.1 Pseudomonadota bacterium | reverse complement strand
CTCGCCCAGAACGTTGAAGTTCCAGGCGAGCGAAACGAAGACGATCTCAACGCAAACCAGCCATATTCCGCGCGTCAGAAGGAACCGGGACAGATCGCCCCGCGTATGATGATGCGAGCCATAGAGAAAGGCACTGACGCCCGCCAGCATCACAAAAGTCGGGGCGCAAAAATGGCTGATCCAGCGGGTAAAGAACAATGGCCAAGGGGCGCCATCGAAATCGAGCGACGGCCCCTGCGGCGCGCTGGTCATGTCGCGGATATGGTCCAACGCCATAATGACGATGACCAGGCCACGGACGATATCGATCGAGGTCAGGCGCGTTGACTTTACGGGATGATCAAGCATCGCTTCCTGCCATGGCTATCGGTCGGTCGAATCCCGCCGCTTGGCAAGGATAATGGCGAAGAAAAGCACCGCAAAACAGATGGCGAACCCGTAGGGCATCGAGTCAAAACCGAGTTGGCCCATCGCCACGCCCGAGCCCATCATGCCGGCAGTGCCGGCAACGGTGTAACCCATTGAGAAGACCGCGCTGCCGGCAACCAGAATACCACCGGAGAATCTGGCCCCCATAATGGTAAGGGCCGCCGTATAGATGCCGCCAAGACAACCGCCGAGCAAGAACAAGACCGGCCAAATGATCCATTGGTCAACTGGCGTAAACGGAATGAGAACAAAGCCCACCACCGTCAGCGCTGTGCAGACGGCCGCCACCCGCATCCGGCTCACTCGGTCAAGAATGGCGCCAATGGGAAAGGTAAAACTGATCATGCCGAAATGGACAATGGCAACCGACATGGAGGCGAGGCCCGGATCCATGCCCTTTTCAAAGAAGTAAATCGGCATCATCGAGATCATGGTCCAATCGGCGAAACCGAAGGCCATGACCATCGCGATCAGTAACGGTGCGGCCCAGGCGAATTTGCGCAACGATCCCGGCGGTGCCGATGCCGTTCTGGCCTTTGTTTTGCGCGAGAGAAGGGCAATCGCGATCGCCGTGAAGGCCACCAAGACGGCGCACACGGCAAAGGGCAACGAGGTCTCTGTGCCAAAAACCGTTATTCCGAGCGGGCCGATGGCAAATCCGCCGGTCATGGCGAAGGTGTAGGCGCCTATCGCCTTGCCGCGCATATGATCGGCGGAGGCCTCGTTTACCCACGCTTCGGTCAGGACAAACGCGGCATTAACGTTGAATCCGAGCAAGACCCGCAAGAGGAACCAGACATAGAGATTACTGGTCAGCCCGAACGCGAAAATAATGATCGCCGCACCCATGAGGCCGCCGGCAATCAACAATCCAGCGCGAATCCATGCCGTCAGGCGGGCAATCAAGACCGTTGACAGGGCGATACCCAGCCCCATGGACGCCGCGTTGAGACCGATAATCGAAAGCGGCACATCGCGCTCGGCCAGCAGAATAGACAGCAGCGGATAGGTGAGACCCAGCGCCAGGCCAAAGGCGCCGATCCCTACACAGGCAGCGACGATGGAGGGGAAATCCGGTTGCTTCGCTTCGGTCGGGGGAGAAGACAAGGGCGGCAGACCTACTCGCTCGGCGGGTGCGTCGTGCTGTCTCCTGGCGATGCGCCTGTCGGCGCAGAAGCGAAAACCTCCGCCTCCGAGACGTCAACCCTACTACATCAATGACGAGAAGAAGGCGAGGGGTCAGGCCGTAATGAGAGCACTAGGGTGTCAACAGGCCACCCAAGGTTTCAGTAGATCGCCTGCTCGCTTTCCGGGTCGAACAAATGAAGATGGGCCAGATTAAATCCAATGTCGGCGCGGGCGCCGGGCTCGGGCAAATTGGTGTCGACCGCCTTACCCGTGATCTCACGATCGCCAATGTCGAGCATCAGCAAGCTTTCTGAGCCCAGCGGCTCAACCACGCCGACGGTGGCTTGCGCCCGCCATTCCTCCGGGATCGAGGACAGCGCTTCGCCGGCGACCACGTGCTCTGGCCGAAGACCGGCGGTGACTTTGCGTCCATTCTCAAGCGTGCCCGAACCGTTGCGCGGGGGAACCGGTATGACGGTGCCACCGGCAAGTTCAAGGGTCGGTTGGCCGTCCTTGTGTCGGATCGTGGCATCAACGAGATTCATTTCCGGGCTGCCGATAAAGCCGGCGACGAATAGGTTCGCTGGCTGACGGAAAACCTCCAGCGGTGTTCCGATTTGCTGAATGACGCCCTCGCGCATGATCACGATCCGGTCAGCCAGGGTCATGGCCTCGACCTGGTCGTGGGTGACATAGATGACCGTTGTCTGCACCTTCTGGTGCAGCTTCTTGATTTCTACGCGCATCGAGCTTCGCAGCTTGGCATCCAGGTTCGACAAAGGCTCGTCGAACAGAAACACTTGGGGGTCACGCACGATCGCCCGGCCCATGGCGACACGCTGGCGCTGTCCACCAGACAGCTCTGCCGGACGCCGTTCCAGCAACTCATCCAGCCCAAGGATTTTGGCGGCCTCATGGACCCGCTGTTCCTGCTCCGGCTTCGGCAACTTCGCAGCGCGCAGCCCGAAGGCGATGTTGCGGGCCACGGTCATGTGGGGATAGAGCGCATAGTTCTGGAACACCATCGCGATGTTCCGGTGCTTGGGCTCCACATTGTTGACCACCCGGTCGCCGATGCGGATTTCGCCCGAGCTGATGTCCTCCAGGCCGGCAATCATGCGCAGCATGGTGGACTTGCCGCAGCCCGATGGGCCGACCAGCACCACGAACTCGTTGTGTTCGACCTCTAGATCCAGCCCGTGCACCACCTGCACGCTGCCGTAGCGCTTCACCACATCACGGATCGACACATGTGCCATAGAACCTAACCCCCCGCCGCCGCTCGCCGGTCTACCGGCAGCTTCGCGATCAACTCATCGGCCAAGTGACGGCGCAACTCGTCTGCCGTCCGCCGCCGCTCCACGCCGGTGGCCAACTTGCCGGCCTGCGTGTCTAATTCCCGACGATACCTTGCCAAGCTCGCCGCCTGTGCCTTTGGCCCGGGACCGCCTGGCCGTTCGCGCACGGCGACGAAATGCTCCGGCGACACGAAACGGGCGAATTCGTCCGGCGAGACGGATGTCCTCTGCCCCGTCGCCTCCGTAAACAGGCGCTCAAACGCTTCAAAACCCAGACTGGACAGGCCGCCGCCGCTCGCAATTACGGCCCGGCTCACCTTGGCGGCCACCTCGTGGGCCTCGCGGAACGATAGTCCTTCGTGCCGCACCAAGCTATCAGCCAATTCAGTGATCGTGATGCAACTGTCGTCGATCAGCTTGGCGACCGCGTCACCGTCCACTTGGACGGCCCCTACAAAACCGGCGAACAGGCCCAACATACGGTCAGCCGAAACAAAGACGTCGTAGCCCGCATTTTGCACCTCGCCTTCGCTGTCGTTCATGTCCATGAATGGCGTGTTGCGCATGGTGTCTACGATCATGTCGCAACGACCGACGGTCAGTGACGCCAGCAAGCGCATGTGCTCCACCGGCACCGGATTACGCTTTTGCGGCATGATCGAGCTGATCTGAACGTACTCGTTCGGAACGTAAAGCTGCGCTGTCTCAAACGCCGTCCAATGGGCGAGTTCCTGAGTCACGCGGCCGAGATTGACGAACAGCAGCTTGATCGCACTGTAGACGGCAGTGACGTAGTCAACGGCGGCGATACAGCCATAGGCGTTTTCCTTCACGCCCTCAAATCCCAGCAATTCGGCCATGCGCGGCCGGTCAATCGGAAAGCCCGTCGTGGTGATGGCCGCGGCGCCCATCGGGCAGTCGTCCAATCCCGCGCGGGCTTGCGCCAGCCGCTCGGCGTCGCGCAGCAGCATTTCGATGATCGCGCCGAGGAAGTGGCCCAGCGTGGTCGGCTGTGCCGGTTGGCCATGGGTGAAGGCAACGATGATCGTGTCGCTTTCCTGCTCAGCCTTAGCGAGCAATCGGTCGATCGTCTCGATCAGCCGGCTGCGCAGTCCGTCGAGCTGCTGGGCCAAGCGTAGCTTAAACAGCGTGTGGTCCATATCGTTACGGCTGCGGCCCGTGTGCAGTCGCCCGCCCAACTCAGACCCCACGCGCCGTTTCAGTTCAGCCTCGATATGGAAGAACAGATCCTCGACCTCACCCGTGTAGACGAGCGAGTCTAGGTCCGTTTCGGCAGCGATCGCATCGAGGGTTTGCAGGATTGTCGCGGCAGACGCCTCGTCCAGAATGCCGGTCTCGGCCAGCATGATCGCGTGGGCTTGGTTGATCGCGGCCAGGCCTTCGGCGAACTGGCGTTTGGTGAGGTCGAACAGCGGTGCCAACACCGTGTCCTTGTAGACCGGCGCCGGAAACACACTGTCATCGATGCGCATCACGCGGTTAGCCCTTCAAGCCGGTCAGCACGACGCCGCGAATGATGTAGCGCTGGAAGATCAGGAAAACGATCAAGGTCGGGATCGTGGCCAGGCTGGCGCCGGTCATGATCAGTTCCCAGGCCACGTCCGCCTCGTCGGCGAAGGAAGAGAGGCCGACCGGGACCGTGTAAAGGTCGGCCGTCGAGGTCGCGATCAGAGGCCAAATGAACGCCGTCCAGTTGCCCAGGAAGACGAAAATCGCGAGGGCCGACAGCGCTGGTGTGACAAGCGGCATGGCGACCTGCCACCAGATCTGGAATTCGTTGAGACCGTCGATCCGAGCGGCATGGATGAAGTCATCCGGTACGCTCTCGAAGAATTGGCGCATCAGGAATGTGCCAAACCCAGTCATCATCCCCGGCATCATGATGCCCCAATAGGTATCCAGCCAACCAAACGTCCTGGCCATATTGTACCAGGGAATGATCAGCATCTCGGTCGGGATCATCAGGGTCGAAAGGATGGCAATGAAGACGATCGCCCGGCCCTTGAAGCGGAACTTGCACAGCGTGTAGCCGACTAAGCTGTCGAAGAACACCACCGACGCCGTCGTTGCGATCGCGACCACCAACGAGTTGATGAACCAGCGGTAAAACCGGCCGTCCTCTAGAACGAAGGTGTAGTTCTCAAGCGTTGGCTCGTTGGGGATCAGGCTCAGATCGTAGATCTCGTGCGGAAACTTGAGCGATGTTGAGATCATGAAGACAAGCGGCATCACCATGGCGATGCCGCCCATCATCAGCAGGGTCCAGGCAACTATGCGGCCCGGACGAACGGGCTTGTCGCCTCGGAACAGGCCGACGCGGGCCGAACCGGCCGCTGTGCGATCGATGGCGTCGGCGGTCATTTGCCTCTAAGGACCTTCAGTTGGATCACGGTGATGATCAACAGGATGAGGAACAGAATCACGGTCTGCGCCGTCGCATAGCCCATGTTGAAGGCGTCAAAGCCGGTCTCGTAAATGTAGAGCACCATGGGCTTGGTGGAATTCAGCGGCCCGCCATCGCCCTGCTGGGTCATATTGAAGACTTGGTCGAAAATCCGCAGGAAACCGATGGAACTGATCACCACCAGGAACACGACGGTCGGACGCAAGAGCGGGATGGTGATCTCGGTCAGGATCTGCCATTTGCCGGCGCCGTCGATCTTCGCGGCCTCGTAGTAGCTGCCCGGTATGGCGCGCAGGCCCGCAAGGAAAATGACGATCTGAAAGCCGAGCCCGGCCCAAATGGCCGGCGCCAGGATGGCCGGCAGCGCCTGGGTGGTCGAACGCAGGAAGGGCTGCTGCTCCAATCCGAAGCTGGCCAAGATGTTGTTGAAGGTGCCGATGGGCACCGGCTGATAGAACCAGCGCCACACCCAGGCCATGGCCACCGCCGTGGTTAGGAACGGCAGGAAGTAAAGTGCCCGCATGAAGCCATGCATGAACCGCACCTGGTCCAAGTAGTAGGCGATCACGAAGGAGATCAGCAGGCTGATCGGCGTGCCGAGCAGCAGGTAAACGAAGGTGTTACGCATCACCTGCCAGAACACCGGGTCGTTCCACAGGCGAACGTAATTGTCGAACCAGATGAAGTTCGGGTCCGACAGGACGTCCCAATCCGTCAGCGAAATCGCAAAGGATTCGAACGTCGGATAAAAGCGGATGACAACGTAGAAAACGATCGGGATCGCGAGGAAACCCCAGGCCCAGACCGCGAGCTTCTGGCCGACGGTCAGCCGGTCACGCCAACCGAACAATCCCGTCCTTTCCCGTACACCTGAGGAGTGTTCGTCGATCATCCGCTAGAGCCAAAGGCCAAAAGACAGCGGCAGTCCCGGTGCCAAGCCGAGACTGCCGCGCTTAACGTCTTAGTTGTTGTAGAACTCGTCCAGGATTGCCTGCTCTTGCTCAGCAGCAATCGCCAAACTGTCCTCAACACTCATGTCTTCGAGTAGCACCCGGTCGACCATCTCGACCATGAGCTGGCGCTGGGCTGATTCGTTCACGAACTGGGTCGAGTTGGCATACTCCAAGCCCCGCACGAACGGTCCATATTCCGGATGCGAGGTGTTCTCATCCGTCAAGGCCGCTTCCTCGCGGGCCGGCAACTCACCGACGGTGTTCAGCCAAAGCTGCATGGCGTCAGGGCTGGTGATGAATTGCAGGAACCGGGCGGCTGCGTCGAATTCCTCGCCTTGCGGTGTGGTCGTGATGCCATTCACCCAGTAGGACGAGAAATTATAGCGCTCGCCGTCAGCATTGGCCGGCAATTCGCCAACACCCCATTCAAGGCCGCGCGTGTCGCGCAACGCACCCAGACGGAACGAACCATCGATGTGCATGCCGCCACGACCGGCACGGAAGGCCGCCTGCGGCTCATCCATAAAGCCGATGGCGCTGGCTCCATGCTCTTCGATCATATCGATGTAAAACTGCAAGGCAGCTGCGCCAGCTTCGTCATTGTAGGTCACCGTGCGACCGTCGTCTGAATAAGGCTGGCCACCGAACTGGCGGACCAGTCCTTCGCGCCACCAATGGTGGTCCTGGCCGGTCATCGCCATGGTCAAGCCGACAGCGGTCAAGTTGCCGCCACCGTCACGCTCGGTCAGCGCGACCGCGTATTCGACAAGCTCATCCAAGGTTGCGGGCGGCACTTCCGGGTCAAGACCGGCTTCCTCGAACATGCGCTTGTTCCAGAACAGCGCCAAAGAGCGCACCGCCGTAGGAACCGCGTAAAGCTCGCCGTCGACGACCATCGCCTGCACGATGTCGAAATACTCCGCCTCGATCTCTTCCAGCGGGAAGTACTCGGCCGGCAGGGGCTGCAGCAGCTCAGCGCCAATATAGTCCGGCACCCAACCATAGAACATTTGAATGACGTCCGGCCCTTCGCCCGCCGGCACCGCCGCCGCAATGCGGGTGCGATAATCGGCATAGGGGAAGTGTGTGTGGTTAACCGTGATGCCCGGGTTCTCGGCCTCGAACTGCTCGATCAACGCATCGATCGCGTCCACTCTTCCTTGGAAGAAATACTGCCAATACTCAATCTCGATCGGGTCCTGCGCCATCGCCGGGATGGCCGCGCCCATGATGACAGCACTGCCCAACAGTGCCGTGATATACCGCTTCATCGCCTACCTCCTTAAAGCCCGTATCCCTGTTTTGCCTTGGACATTCCAGAGCCCCGCTGGTTGCTTGTCAAATAGGAATGCCAACAGCCCTGCTGGCGGTCGTCCGAGACTCTTGTCCACAAGCTATGTTCTTCGCTTGCCTTGCATCTTGTCAATAAATGAATTGGCTTGAATTAATATTTCGGACGGCTTAGGCCAATAGGGGCTTCGAAAGGCAGCGGCAAACGCGAGATCGGCGTCGGCATGATCGTAAAAGGCACCAATCGGGACCAGACGCGCCCCTATAACCGGCGGGTGGTGCTGGAGACCGTGCGCCTGCGGGGGCCGATGAGCCGAGCCGACATCAGCCGCTTAACCGATCTGACCCCGCCGGCAGTCAACGACATCACCCGCGAGCTTGAAAAGGCCGGCCTGTTGCGCTCCGAAGGAAGGCGGCGGACCGCCAGGGGCCAACCCCCGGTCGACTACATCATCAATCCCGAAGGTGGGTACTCAATCGGTTTGCAACTGGATCGGGATCGGTTAGTCGGCGTCATGCTCGACTTGGCCGGCGACCCGCGCGCGCGTACCGAATGCCGCATCGAAGACCCTAGACCGGACGCGGCGCTGCCTTCTTTGATCGCAGTCAGCCGCCAGCTCATCACTGAAGCGGGCATCAATGCCGCAAGTGTCATCGGCGCTGGGCTCGTGCTGCCGGGGCCTTTCGATTCCGACGATCCCGATGACCCGATGCGTCTGCCGGGATGGCGCAACACGGACCCTGCACGCGCCCTAATGGCCGCGATCGACTTGCCCGTCATCGTCGTCAATGACGCCAACGCCGCCGCCGTCGGCGAACGGCTACACGGAGCGGCCCGCGATCTTGCCACCTTCTGCTACGTGTTTTTGGGTCACGGGCTTGGCGCCGGCTTCTTTCTCAACGGCGAGCCATTCGAAGGCAGCCGAGGAAACGCCGGCGAACTGGGTCACATGGTAGTCGATTTTTCGGCGACCGGCCCGGCGCAGCGCTTAGAGCATCACGTCTCGCTGCACGCGTTGGGGCGCTGGTTTGCGGAGCGCGGGCGGGAGGCCCCGAGACCAGAAGATTTGGCAGATCTTGTCGCAGCCAATGATGATGATCTCAACGGTTGGATGGACGCTGCCGCCGCCATGTTGCGTCCAGGTCTCGCCAGCTTGGCGGCGCTGCTGGACCCGCAGGCAATCCTTATCGGCGGATTGGTACCGACCCCGTTCATTGACGTGTTGCTGGCGCGGCTGGATGGCATCGCTAGCGATCATCTTCAATTGATCGCCGCCACCGCCGGCCCGGATGTCGGTGCGCTAGGCGCAGCCGCCCTGCCGGTGTTCCACCATTTCGTTCCCGGTTCCGCCCTTTTGACCAAAGATACGTCCGCGGCCAATGGCGCCGGCAGGCACCCATTGGCGGCCATGTGATATCCGGACCCGACCCGTAACGGAGACTTGCGATGACGCCAGAACAAGCACGGATTTTCGAGCAATCGGCGACCAGCGGCGCCATCGAATTGTGGCGCGCCTTGCTGCCGTTGAAGTCGGTGACAACGGTTTTGCAGACCGGAGCCCATCCCGACGATGAAACCAGCGCCCTGCTCGCCCGCTTTAGCCTGGGCGATGGCATGCGGGTCGCCTTTGCGTGCGCCGTGCGCGGTGAGGGTGGCCAAAATGCGATTGGCACCGAGGCGGGTTCCGTCCTTGGCGTTCTTCGAACGGCCGAGATGGCCAAGGCGGCCGATGTGCTCGGCATCGAGCTTTATTGGCTGAACGAAGAGTATGATGGTTCGATCGTCGATTTCGGATTCTCGAAATCCGGCGAGGAGACGTTTGAGCGCTGGGGCCACGAGCGGCTGCTGGAGCGCTTGGTCCGGGTGATCCGCACGGTGAAACCCGACATCGTGTTGCCGACCTTCCTCAACATCCCCGGCCAGCACGGACACCATCGCGCGGTGACGATCGCGACCGAGGAAGCCTTCTTTGCGGCTGCCGACCCGACCAAGTTTCCCGAGCATCTGGAAGACGGCCTTACGGTCTGGCAGGCGCAAAAATACTATCTCCCGGCCTGGTCTGGCGCCGGGGGGTCTTATGACGACGAGGAACCGCCTCCGCCCACGACCGTCGAAATAGAAGCGGGCGACTATGACCCGATGTTCGGCGCGACCTATACCCAGATTGCGCAGTGGTCGCGCGCCTATCATCGGACCCAGGGCATGGGTCACTGGACTGACGCAGGGCCGCGCACGATTCCCCTGCATCGCAAGCAAAGCCTGATAAACGATCCGGATGGCGATGCCGGGATCTTGGAGG
>JBCCER010000163.1:0-9907 GCA_039030175.1 Pseudomonadota bacterium | reverse complement strand
GTGTCAAAACGACAGACGGCGCGGAATTTCCGCGCCGTCTCGGGCTCACCTTGGCGAACTACACCGCCGTTATCCGAAAAAGTCAATGCGGGCGGCTGGAATGCCTGATCAGCTTTTCAGCCGCCATCCCCGTCCGACCAGTACGGCGGTTACGGCAAGAAGGACGGCAAAACTTGCCGCCAAGACCAGCAGGGACAGCCAGATCGGCACATCCTGAGGTCCGCCCATGGTGCCGCGGAACGCATCGACGCCATAGTAGATCGGGTTCGCCAGCATCAGCGTTGCGGCCCAGTCCGGAAACCGGTCGATCGCCACGAACGTACCCGACAGGAATGTGAGCGGCACGATGATGAAGCCGATTACAGCCGACAATCCGTCCCATTTTTTGGCCCAAAGGCCGATCAGAAACCCGAACACCGCCATCATCGCGCCGCTGAAAACCACAACCAGGATCGCGAGAATCGGGGCTGTGAAGCTGACCCCCGTCACCAGCATGACCATGATCAGGACCGGCAAGGTCGTAATGGTTCCGGTGATCATTGAGGTCACGACAAATCCGAAGACGAGTTCCCAAGGCATAATCGGGACCGACATGTAGTCGGCAAAAATGCCCTCAAGTTTCTTGTAAACCACCGAAAAGGCGACGTTCTGTGAGGCCCATTGCAGCAGGGTCATCATGACCATACCGGGCGCCATAAATCGAAGAACCGCATCACCGGCGCCGTCAACTCGCGAGGGGCCTATCGCCAACACAAAGACCAGCAAGTAGAGGCCCATCGACAAAACCGGGCCACCGACCGTCATCAGCCAGAAGCGTCGGTAAATTTGCAGTTCGGTCCGCATGACGGTCCCAATGCCCAGCCAGTTCACCGCCCCAAACATTCGGGGCGGCAACGGTGCTGCAACGGGTCGGGCCGACATCGCGTTATGCCTTCAGCTTGTAGCCGGTCGATAGCATCCGCCAGGCTAGGTATGCCAGAGCGCTGTTGACGGCAAGCATGACCACAAGGCCCAGGATCAACGTGCCGTCCGACTGGCCGATAAAGCCGTATCGGAAACCGTCGATCATGTAGAAGAACGGATTGAAGTGAGCAACGATCTGCCAAACTTCAGGCAACCGGCTGATGGTGTAGAACGTGCCCGAAAGAAACGACAGCGGCACGATGATAAAGTTCGTCACGGCCGCCATCTGATCGAACTTGTCGGCCCAAATCCCTCCAATTACACCCAGCAACGACAGCATCATCGACGCGGCAATGGCGTGATACGCGACAAAAAACGCATCGTGGAGACCGATGGGCACGAAAAGCCGTATCGCCGTAAACGTAACCGCCCCCACCAAAATGCCGCGCGTAACCCCGCCTGCGACATAACCCACCAAGAGCTCCGTCGGGCTTAGCGGCGGCATGAGGACGTCCACGATGTTACCCTGGATCTTGGCGACTACCATGGAGGATGACGTGTTAGCGAATGAGTTTTGGATCATCGCCATCATGATCAGCCCCGGAGCCAGAAACTCCAGAAACGGCACGCCGTCGGTCTCCCGCACCAGACCACCAAGTGCGAGGGCAAAGATCGTATAGAACAGCAGAGTAGTGACTACCGGCGCTGCAACGGTCTGCGTGAAAACCTTAAGGAAGCGGCTGACTTCCTTAACATAGAGGGTCTTGAGCCCAATCCAGTTGATCGGGCCAATGGCACGCGGTCGGGGCGCCGATGGCATCAATGTCGTCATTAGAGTGCGGATCGTTTGCGGGGCGGCGACCATAGCGCCACCAACCGATTGCGACAATGCCATGCAACGCTGGTATACCCCGGTCATGGCCAAGGATCGAAAACTGAGAAACCCAATTACCCCGGATCGCATGGAGAAGGCAGCATTCGACTATCTCGGCCGCTATATGGCAACGAGCCAAATGCTGAGGCAGGTTTTGGAGCGACGAGTGCGCCGTGCGGCGATGAGTGGGCCAGTGGATGAGGTGCTGGCCGAGACCACAATCAGTGAATTGGTGGCCAAGTGCGCCGAAATGGGTCTGGTGGACGATCGAAAATTTGCAGAGGCGAAAGCGGCTAGCCTGGCCCGACGCGGCGACGGGTCGCGTTCGATCATGGCAAAGCTGATCCAGAAGGGCGTTGACCGCGATACCGCACGAGCGGCCCTAATCAGAATCGCAGACGAAACGAGCGGCAATCTTGAGCTTGCGAGCGCAGTTCGGCTGGCCGAGCGACGGCGGCTCGGGCCGTACAGGCACCGGGATCGCGGACCGACTCGAGACCGAGATCTCGCCGCCATGGCGCGCGCAGGTCACTCCCTCACGACGGCTCGAATGGTGATTGACGCCGCCAGTCCTGCCGATCTCGAAGCTCTAGTCGACGCCCACAAGCGCGAAGTTTAGTCAACGGAGTCGTCAGTGTCGTTGTCACCCCTGACATTAGGGGTTGTTGGTTCTGTCTTACGACCGCGGTTGCCACCAGGGTTTGGCGGCGCCTTGCGGGCATCCGCAGCCTCGATGCGAATTGGGCCGGCCGGCGCCTGGCCCTGTTTGTCAACGCCGAAATAGAGCGTGGTATGCGGGAACGGTATCTCGATGCCTAGCTCATCGAAGCGTAGCTTCATGCGGCGGTTGAATTCCCGGCCAACTGTCCATTGCTGGATGGGAAGGGTTTTTATCCGCGCCTTGATAATGACGGCGCTGTCGGCAAAACCATCGACGCCCAAGACCTCGATGTCGTCCAGCATCATCGACCCATAGTCGGGGTCCGCCCTCAAATCCTTGCTGATCGCCTTGATGACCTCGATCACCTCGTCGGTGTTCTCCCGGTAGGCCACACCGATATCCATGAGGTAGTAAGAAAACTCCTTGGTCAGGTTCTTGACGCTATCGACCTGACTGAAGGGAAGGATGTGGACCGTGCCCGACAGATCACGCAGACGCAGGGTTCGGACGGTCATACCCTCGACGAGACCGGCGTGCCCCGCGGTCTCGACCACATCGCCGACGCGGATCTGATCCTCGAACAAGATGAACAGGCCAGTGATGATGTCCTTGACGAGGGTCTGGGCGCCAAACCCAATAGCCAGGCCCACGACACCGGCGCCGGCTAGCAACGGCCCAATGTCGATGCCGATTTGCGACATCACGATCATGGTCACAATCAGCAGCAGGACGATCAGGAAGAAATTGCGTAGCAGCGGCAATAGTGTGCGTTCGCGCGCGCCTCGCTCGATCAAATTGCCGGCGTCGTCCCTCGCCCTGAAATGGCGATCGACCAGAACAGTGACAATTTCCCACACCACGATCGAGGCCAGCACGACGGCGACAATCGCGGCCAGACTGCCAAGCGCGCGGCGACCCAAGTCGGTACCGAACCAGGCCAGAATCCCAAGCCCCCAGATTTCCAGCAGCAACACCACCACGATCACGGCCAAAACAGCTTGGATCGTGCGTTTCAGTGCTGGACCGAGAGATGAATCTCGGCGGTCAAGCCCCTCCTCTTCAGCCTTTCGTTGACGATGCCGCTCAAGCCGGTCGATTGCCCGTTCGATCGCGACCATGGCCAATCGGGCGCCGACGATTAGGACGACCGCCAAAATGGTGCCACGCACCATGAAGACCGGACCGTTCGGAACCCTGAGAACCCAAACGCCGAAAATTAGGGCGACATAAAGGATGGCCAGGATATGCCAGGCGTAGGCCATACGTAGCCACAGAACGCCCAACCAAGTTGACTGGGTGGACCAGCGACGGAACGTGCGGCTCACCGGTTTGCGGAAACGCAAGATTAGAATGATCGCCAACACGCCGGCTGCGAGCCCGACAAGGCTGCGCATGCCTTGCGCCGCCGGCAAGGTGGCGCCGACAATCAGCAAGAAGTCGGAAAACGCCAACCCCCAAATGATCACACCTGAGATCAGCCGCACCCATTTGAACAAAAGGGCTGCGGTAGCCGTCCGCATGGTGATCAGCCGGATTCGAGGAGAGCGCGGCGCGAGAACGAACCGAGCGAGCGCGGTCACTAACCCAAAGGCCACAACAGCGACGCTCAGCATGACGGTTAACTCTCGCGCCAAAGGCGTGATGCCCATAACGTCGAGCGCGGCGAAAATCGCGACCACAAAGCAGGCAAGCGGCACGAGATCGATGGCAAACCGGGCCACTAGCAGCGGCAACCGTGCCAGCCGGGTTCGTCTGGGGGCCAAATGGGCAAGCCGGTCACGATACCCAATCACGAGGCGCGCGACAGCGTAGCGTACTAGCAGGCCGATCACCAGAATGATGGCCGTGTCAAACGTCAGATCCAACCAGCGCATCATGATGACGCGGCTATGGATCAGCGTGTCGGCCCAAACGAGGATCTGAGGCAGCCCCCTTATGGTGTGGCCGATATCGGAAACCCGGTCACCGACGTGAGACACACGGTCGGACACGAAATTGACGAAACCGCGCCCGGCCGCAAATTCCTCGCCCTCAGGCTCCAGCGCCTGACGCAAGATCAAAAGCTGCTGGATCAGCTCTTGGCGTGCGCCCTCGTCTTCTAAAGTGACAATGAGATCATCGATTTCAGCAGCTTCCACGCTGTGCTGCGGGTCCGCGGGACCTAAGTCCCCGACCTCAAGCTGTGTCTGCCCCATGACAGCCGAATGCATACCGGCGACCAGGCACACGCACAAAAAGATGCAAGCAAGAAACGAACGGACGATCATGTGTCGACTAGCAGTGGGGGCTTCGACAACCGTAGCGCGGTGCCGTCTGCATATTCAACGCCGATTGGATGTCTCTTGCCTATTCCGCCGCCTGGTCCAGCGGGAGGTCGCCGGCGGATTCGATCAAGCGTACCGGTACTAGGTCTGATTTGCCCTTAACCGAGGCTTCCTCTCGCGGGAAGTTGTCAAGGTCGATTGAAGCCGCTTCGGCGACAGCGTCCGAAACCACCAGCTGAACGTTATTGCTCTTCGCGAGACCTTCCAAGCGGCTGGCAGTATTGACCGCGTCGCCGATCGCCGTAAACGACTTCGCCTTGCCAAATCCCAGTTCGCCGACAATGACCGGACCAACATGAATACCGACGGCGATGCGCATGGGTGCTGGCAAATCGGCCGCGAGAGACTCGTTGAGTTGGACAAGATTGGCATTCATGGCGCGCACGGCCTGCAGGGCCTGCCGGCTGCCTGCTTCGCCGCCTCGATTGACACCGAACAGGGCCATGACCCCATCGCCGATGAATTTGTCGAGCATGCCCCCGGCATCCTCAACCGCCTGCCCCATACTCTCAAAATATCGGTTGAGGACGAAGACCGTGTCGTACGGCAGCCGACCTTCTGACAGGCTGGTGAAGCCACGCATGTCGGCGAACAGGATTGCAATCGTGCGTTCTTGACCTTGCAAGACGGCTTGCGGACGGTAGACCGCGTCGGCGCCGGTTTGGGCAGGCAGTAATGGCGCCACTTGAAGGTCATTGGTGGGTCGCAACTGGCAAGCAAGTCGAACGCCCGGCGGCGCCCCGATCCTGTTTAGGACGCGTTGTTCTCCTTCATCGGCCGGCACCAAATTTTCAGCGCCAGCCCCGACCCTGACCCGGCATGTCGAGCAACGCCCCCTGCCGCCACACACAGAGGCATGCGGGATGCCATGCCGCCGGCTGGTTTCGAGCACGGTTGCGCCAGGCTCAATCTCGACCCGCTGACCGCTCGAATAGGTCAGACGCGGGCGACGGCTGCGCTTTTCGACGAAGATGCGCACCGCTCGGGCGATGAGGACCAATAGGTATAGCGCGATCACAACCAGATAGCCGGTGTTGATCCAGCCGGCGATGGTCTGGCCAACCTCCGGCGTGACCTGGGCGATGGCGAGCTGGTCCGTGACCCAACCCGGCTCGGCCGACAGCCGCATAACCTCCGCACCCGCAGAAATGAATCCAGCGATGGACAGAGCGGGCAACAGGATTGCGATGATGGACAAAGGTCGCGCTAGTGCTGGGTACCAGGGCTTCAAGCGCAGCCAGAAATGCAGGCCAATAGCGCCGTGGACCCAGGCAACGATCACCAGCGCTAACTGAACCACAATCAGCCAGGGCGCGAAAACCCAAAACGCGACCAGTACAATCGTATAACTCAAACGAACATCCTGCCCGACCTGGGCCCCGATCGTGCCGATCAGATGTTCGACCAGAAGAAACGGTACCGCCATTCCCAGGGCGACCTGCCAAAGCTCCCAGCCCGACATACGCAGGGTTCTGCGCCGATAAAGGGAATAGAGCGCCAAACCAAAGTGGACTAGCAAGACCACTGTTAGCAGGGTGATCATCGGCATGTTCGACCAAACGACGGCGAACACCTGCAGCCCGGCCTCCATGGCACTGAGCGAGACGATGCCCAGCACATGGTTGACCAAGTGACAAATAACGAAAACGAGCAGGAACAGGCCGGTCCAGAGACGCAACCGCCCGATCATGGCACCTGCCCCTCACAATTCCGGGTCAAAGATGTCGCCCTGATAAGCAGCTTAGTGCGCCAACCAAAATGATCAGTGGACCGTGCCGTACGCCACCCAGTCCTCTACCAAACCTGCGGCCTCACCAGGAGCCGCCTCAGGATGGTGAAAGCGGAAAATGCGAATAGCCGCCTCGAACGCGACCGTCTCGGACATGCCCGACGCGCGGAGGGAGCGATAGGCCCTGGTTACTGCCTCGCGGCAGGTGCAGGGAAGATCATCGTCGTTGCATTCTTCCATCACGATGGTTGCTTCTTCTTGCGCCCGTAAAACTCAAGGCGATGGTCGATCAGATCGTAGCCGAGCCTGGAGGCAATGCGTTCCTTGAGATCCTCCAGCTCTTGGTCCTGGAACTCAATCACTTTCCCGGTTTCTAGATCGATCAAATGGTGATGATGATCCAAATTCGCTTCGAAACGGGAGTAGTTCTCGTTGAAGTCGTGGCGCTGAACGAGATTGAGTTCGTCAAGCAAGTGAAGCGTCCGATAGACCGTTGCAATACTGATTGACGAATCGATACCACGTGCCCTTTCAAAAACCGTCTCGACGTTCGGGTGGTCTTCGGATTCGGCCAGCACCTGCAATATGGTCCGTCGTTGTCCGGTCATCTTCAAACCGGCGTCTATGCATCGTTGTTCCAGTTCGATCATCGCTATGCCTCAGTTCGTTGTTCCCGCACCATAGCAGACATCTGAGCACGCGTCAGGTGAACAGCACATCTAGCAGGGCCTAAGAATTTCCGTTTTATCGAATGATTTCCATATTACGGAAATCTAGTTTACTGTCTGGCTGTCGAAACAGTGAACGAATTCTTCGATGAAAGTCGCGATTGTGGGCGGCGGACCAGCCGGCCTCTATTTTGCGTATCTGATGAGGCGCTACGGCATCAGCAATGAAGTCGTGGTGATCGAGCAAAATGCCCCTGACGCGACCTACGGCTTCGGCGTGGTCTTTTCCGACGCGGCACTGACCTATTTGGAGGACGCCGACACCGAGAGCTACGAGACGATTCGCAGCCGAATGGAGATCTGGGACGACCTGGCTATCGTTCACAAAGACCGGCGGGTGCCGATCGATGGCAACGGATTTACCGGGATCGCCCGTATTGCGCTGTTATCCATTCTGCAATCGATGTGCCGCTCCGCCGGTGTTCGTTTGGCGTTCAACACCAGGCTGGACTGTCTCTCGAACCTGGCAGACTACGACCTGATCGTCGGCGCCGATGGGATTGGCTCGATGGTACGCGAAACCTACGCCACGCACTTCCAGCCGCGCATCAGCCACCTGACAAATCGGTTCGCCTGGTACGGGACCCGTCAGCCATTCGATACGCTTACACTGACGTTCCGGCAAAACGAGCACGGCGCGTTTGTCGCCCACCACTACCGATATCAGCCCGATTTCAGCACGTTTATTGTCGAGTGCGATGAATCTACATGGCAGGAATCAGCGCTGGGCGACATGTCCGAAGTCGACAGCCTCACCTATTGTAGCAACGTGTTTGCGCCGGATCTCGGCGGCCACGGGCTGGTGGCGAACAAGTCGATCTGGCGGCGCTTTCCTGTCGTCACGAACCAAAATTGGACACACCAGAACATCGTCTTGATCGGCGATGCGCTACGCAGCGTCCACTTCTCGATCGGATCGGGAACTCGACTCGCGCTTGAGGACTCGATTGCCCTGTTTCGGGCCTTCGAAACGTGCGGCACCGACGTGACGGCGGGCCTTGCCGAGTTTGAGCGCCAGCGCCGACCCATCGTCGACAAGCTGCTGGCGGCGGCAGCGAACAGTTTCGAATGGTATGAGGGCTTCGCAAAGCTGATGCCTCTCAGCGCGCACGAGTTGGCTTACAACTACATGACCCGTAGCGGCCGGGTCGACGACGACAAGCTCCGCCAACTCGCTCCGAGGTTTATGGCGAGCTACGACGCCGAGCGACATGCCAATGGCTGAGACAGCGACCGCCAGACGGGGCCGTCCGCCGAGCCATACGTCGGAGCGGCGGGGTCTGAAATCCACCGATACCGGGTCTCGCATCCTTTGCGCCTTGGCCGCCGACGGTCCGTTGGGCCTCACCGAATTGGCATTTGCAGGAAGTGTGGGTGTAAGTACCGCACACCGGCATTTGGCCGGGTTTATCGAGGCGGGCCTTGTCCGTCAGGCGGGTTCGGGTGGCCACTACGATTTGGGCCCAGTGTCGTTGCAGATTGGCCTAGCAGCTTTATCGCGACTGGACGTGGTTGCACTTGCTGAACCGAAGCTGAGAGATCTCGCCGATGGGACGGGTTTCACCGCGCTGCTGTCGGTTTGGTCGGATCGGGGACCGACGATCGTTAGATGGCAGCGCGCACCACTTCCGTTCGTAACTTCACTCGGGCTCGGGTCTGTGTTGCCGGCAACGCGCTCGGCGACAGGGCTGGCGTTCTTGGCCTTCTTGCCACGGGCGGTAACGGCAGAGGTTGTCGCACGCGAACGCGGTCGAGAGGTTGACGCGCGACAGTTGGCAGACTTTCGATCGACCCGGCTAGCGACCGTAGACGGCACGGTGATCCCCGGGCTGTCTGCAATAGCGAGCCCTGCACTCGATTTGCAAGGCGAAGCGGCGGCTGTTGTCACGCTTATCGGTGCCGACAAGGCTTTCGCCGATGGGGATGCATCCGCGAACAGGCGACTACTCCAAGCCACCTCCGGTCTGTCAGCGGCACTCGGATATCGGAGCAAGGACGAATAGCGATGGAAGGCTTCACGCCCTGGCCGGACAATTTGGCCCGATCCTATCGACAAAAAGGGTACTGGACAGGCGTTCGCCTCGGCGATCTCCCCAACGAATGGGCCGAACAGTACGGTGCTTCCGAGGCTCTCGTCTGGGGCACTAAGCGGCTGAGCTATCGCGAACTGGCCAGTGCCGTCGATCGCTTGGCCTTGGGCCTATTGAAAGATGGCCTGGAACCGGGGTCCCGCGTAGTCGTTCAGTTGCCAAATAGCGGTGAGTTTGTCGTGCTGTGTTTTGCGCTGTTCCGGATTGGCGCGATCCCGGTCTTGGCACTGCCCGCCCATCGCGAATACGAGATTGGCCATCTCCTCGACCTGTCCGAGGCCAGCACTTATGCCGTTACCACGGATCCATCCCACTTCGACTATCTGGCGCTAGCGCGGAAGATGCGGGCGTCAGGCCTCGCTCTGAACAAGCTAATTTCCGATCGTGAAGCGCGGCCAGGATTCACATCGATCCGGCATCTTTTGGAGGGTCCGAACCTATCTTCGAACGAGGTCCATCAGCTGGATGACCTCCGACCGGACCCGGCGTCGGTGGCCCTGTTTCTGCTCTCAGGCGGCACCACCGGGTTGCCGAAACTGATCCCGCGCACCCATGACGATTATGCGTTCAACTTCCGGAGGTCGGCCGAACTGTGCGG
>JBCCER010000162.1:0-9960 GCA_039030175.1 Pseudomonadota bacterium | reverse complement strand
ACCCTAGCAGCAACTCAAGCCCGCTTTCGCGCAAACCCTCAGTCAGGCCCCGCGCAGTATCCGCGAAGTTGGCATTGTTGATCGACGGGATGGTCATGGCCACGAACCCGGATCGCCCAGACGAGAACGCCGCCGCGGTGATGTCGATGACATAGCCCAGATCCTCCGCGGCCGCTCGGATTTTTCGGCGGGTCGTCTTGCTGACCGAGGTGTCGGGTTTCAACGCCCGACTGACCGTCATGGGCGATACCCCGGCCAAACGGGCAACGTCTGCCATAGTGGCTTTGCGTATCTCGGTCATGGAACGTCCGTCGCGCCGCACAGTGGGATCGGAGATGCGATGTTATCGATACCATTGCTAGGCTGGAGGCTCCGGACTTGTCAATTGCGGCCGGGTCGTTGCGCCATCCAGCAAGTCGACCGGCATGACGATCCGCGTATCGCCGCGCACGCCCTTGATCGCCGCAACGAGCGTAAGGGCCGCGGTCTGCCCCATCTGCGTGCGCGGTGTGCTCGATGTTGTCAGGCGGGGCCTGAGCACATTGTTGATGTTCAGGTCATTGAACCCGACAATGCCAATCTGTCCGGGCACCGCCACACCCGCGCTATCGCAGGCGGTGAGACCGCCGAACGCCAGGTGATCGTTGAGGAAGCACATAACATCCGGCGCGGACGTTCGCGCCAAGGCCTTGATTGCGCCTGCATGCCCCGCCTCGAACGACGGCCGGGCATCAATGCGGATCTCGGCGAGCGCCAGATTGGCCTCTCCGAAGGCTGCTCGCATCCCGGCGATCCGCTTTTCCGAGCGGGTGTCGCGCCCGGCGGTGATGCCGATATAGGTAGGGCTGCGGTAGCCGAGCTCTACCAGATGCCGACCCATATCATAGCCTGCAGCTCGGTGGTTGATCCCGACACAGAGATCAATGGCATGGCTGGACGTGTCCCATACCTCCATCACAGGAATCCCGGCCGATCCAAGCCGCGCCGGCACCTCGGGCGCATGATCGACACCGGACAGGACCAAGGCCGCAGGCGACCACTCGACCATGCGCTCAACCCAGGCTGCCTCGCGCGCCAGATCAAAGTCCGATGTTTCGATGATCGTCTCCAGGCCTGCGTGGCTCAGAGTCTCGCGCATGCCGTCAATGATCTCGGCAAACACTGCATCGAAGAGCGTCGGGACCGAGATGCACACGAGGTTCGACGTCGCCTGCGCCAGGGAGCCCGCAAGGCGGCTTGGCACATAGCCCATCTCTGCGGCCAACGTCAGGATTCGCGCGCGGGTCGTCTCGGACACGCCCTCGACCCCTCGAAAGGCGCGGCTGACCGACATGATGGACACGCCCGCGGCTGCGGCGACATCCTCGATCTTGGTTGTGGCGACATCCATCCTGCGCGTACGTTAGCGCTAACGTTGAATCTGCACCATCCACCTTGGCAACCTGAGAGGTTCTTGAGACTGTCAGTTATAACAAAAATATAAATGGGGAGGATCCAGCGTGCCACGCATCGTGCTGGATAAGGTCGAAAAGAGTTTCGGGCCTGTGCGCGTTCTGCACCCGTTGGACCTTGAATTCGAGGATAGCGAATTCACTGTTCTGGTTGGCCCGTCCGGCTGTGGAAAATCTACGACTCTGCGGATTCTGGCTGGACTGGAGACGGCTTCAGGGGGTGATATCACCTTTGACGGGCGTCCTATAACCAACCTCGAGCCCAAGGATCGGGACATCGCAATGGTGTTCCAGGATTACGCGCTTTACCCCCACATGAACATCGCGAAGAATATGAGCTTCGCGCTTCGTCTCGCGCGCACGCCCCGTGCCGAGATCGACGAAAAAGTCCAGCGCGTCGCGGACATGCTGAATATCGGGCACCTCCTGGACCGCAAGCCGGCGGAGCTGTCTGGCGGTCAGCGCCAGCGCGTCGCTATGGGCCGCGCCCTCGTTCGGGATGCCGGCACATTCCTGTTCGACGAGCCACTGTCGAACCTTGACGCAAAGCTACGCGCAAAGATGCGCACCGAGCTGGCCGAGATGCGCGACCGCATCGACAAGAACATGATCTACGTCACCCACGACCAGATCGAGGCCATGACACTGGGCGACCGCATCGTCGTTATGGCAGACGGCATGGTTCAGCAACAGGGCACCCCGCAAGAGCTGTTCGAGACTCCGGTCAACAAATTCGTCGCAGGGTTCATCGGTACGCCGACGATGAACTTTCTCGACGGAGAATTGGTCCGGGAGGACGATCAGCTCTGGGTGCGTGGCGATGGCTTCCAGCTGCCGCTTAGTGCCGAACAAACGCAAAGGCTGGATGGCGCGGATAGCCGCCATGTCACAATGGGCGTGCGCCCGTCGGCCTTCACGACCGAACCCGACAAGGGCGCGCCGATCAAGCTGGTTCTGGCCGTTTCGGAGTATCTTGGGACGCAATCGGTGCTGGTCACACGGTGCGGCGCGGCAGAAGTTCAGGTCGAGATCTCGGGCCCGGCGTGGGCGAAACCGGGCGAGACAATGACCTTCGGGGTCGAGCCGAAGAACATCCGCATCTTCGACGCGAAAACCGGCCTCACGCTTTGAACTGAACACAAAAAACCAGGGAGGATAAAGACATGTTCAAGTACCTCAGGACCACCGCGATGGCGGCGGCCGGGATCGCAATCGCCGGGCTTGCCGCGGCGAACCCGTACGCGCCATATGAAGGCACGACGCTGATCGTGAATTTCCCTGCGCACCCCCACTATAACGCGGTGATGAAGGTGCTCCCGGAATTCACAAAGGAAACCGGGATCGAGGTCGAAGTCGACCAGCTTCAATACCTCAAGATGCGCGAACGCCAGACGCTCGAGCTGACCAAGCGCGAAGGCGACTATGACCTCATCGCCTATGTCGTCTTCTCGAAAGCGGATTATGTGTTCGCCGACCAGTTGGAAAACCTCGCCCGGTTCTTCATGAACCCTAAGCTCGCTGACCCGAGCTATGACGCCGACGATCTGATCGACGGCTATGTCGAGAACATCGGCGTCGCAGGTGGCACCAAAGGTTACCTGCCCGGCAAGACCGGATCGTTGTTCGGCATCCCGTTCGGGTCCGAAACCTCGGTGCTGGCGTATCGCAAGGACATCTTCGAGAAGCACGGCCTCAAGGTCCCTGAGACCTACGACGAACTTCTGGATGTGACCTGTAAGATCCCCGAGCTGGAGCCCGGCATGGGCGGCATGGCCTCTCGCGCGGCTTCCGGTCATCAGGCCTCCCACGCATTTCTGTTGCATCTCGCGCCGCTCGGTGGGCGGGTCTTCGATGACAAATGGCAGCCCATCATCAACAACGAGGCCGGTGTCGCCGCCGCCAACGCGCTGAAGACTATTGTCGATTGCGGTCCCGAGGGTGGCACGACCTTCGGCCCGGCAGAAGCAGCTGCCTCCTTCAAACAGGGGCAATCGGCGATGTTCATGGACTCGATTGCCTTCGCCGCAGGGTTCGAAGATCCAAGCGGCTCGACGGTCGCCGGCAAGGTTGGTTACGCGATGCACCCGATGGGTGTGCGCCGCGGCAGCCAGACCGGTGGCTTCGGCATCGCCATTCCGAAGAACGCCCAGAACAAGGACGCTGCCTTCCTGCTGATGCAGTGGCTGACCTCGAAGAAGGGCGATCTGATGGTGGCCATGGCAGGCGGAAACCCCTCGCGGTTCTCGACCTATCAGGACGCGGACTTGAACGCGAAGTACCCGTACTCGGCGACCTTCGGTGAGGCGCTGAAACACGCCGATCCGGACTGGCGCCCCATTATCCCGACGTGGGGCAAGATCAACTCGGATATCGGCACAACCATGTCCAAGGTGCTGACCGAGGGGCTGGACTCGCAGGAGGCGCTGGACGGCGTAGCAGAGCGGGCCAAGGCCATCATGAGCGAGGCTGGCTACTACACTTGGCAATAGGGTCTTCCCGGTAGGGTGCGTGCGAGCACGCACCCTACTCTTTGGTTTGAAATCATGCTCTCGCAACGCCTCAACCGCCTGACGCCCTACCTGTTCCTGGCGCCCGCGCTTTTGGTGCTGGCCATCGGGCTGCTCTACCCAATCGGGTACATGGTCTACGCCAGTTTCCTGGACTGGAACCCCAGTCAGCGGATCGGGGAGGCGGACTGGAAGGGCCTCGGCAACTATGCGGGCCTGCTGGCGGATGACGCTTTCAAGGAAAGCTTCTGGGTCACGATCAAGTTCGCCGCGATCGTCGTGGTGGTCGAGATGGTGCTGGGGGTCGGGTTGGCGCTCCTGCTCGACCGCAACCTCAAGGGTATGGCGGCTCTTCGAACCATTTTCATCCTGCCCATGATGATCGCCCCCATCGTGGTCGGCATGATGTGGCGGTACATGTACCACCCGACCGTGGGCATCTTTAACCGCACGCTGAAGGATCTGGGCCTCGAGCCGATCCCCTGGCTGTCGGACGGCACCTGGGCATTTGTCAGCGTGATCATCGCAGATGTATGGCAGTGGACGCCGTTCATCTTTATCCTCGCACTCGCGGCCCTGCAATCGCTTCCACGCAGCGCTTTGGAGGCCGCCCGCATTGACGGTGCCACCCAGTGGCAGCAGATCATCCACATAAAGCTGCCGCTGATGATGCCGGTGCTGATCGTGACGTGCCTGTTACGCCTAATCGACGCGTTCAAGGTGCTCGAGGTGATCCTGGTGATGACCAATGGCGGCCCGGGCCTGTCCACGGAAATCCTGGCGCTTCGCATCTCCCGCACAGCGTCCGAGTTCCGCGAACTGGGTGAGGCCGCTGCCATGTCCAACTTCCTGCTGATCCTGCTCTTGGTGCTGACGGTCGGGATGTTCCTCTACAACAAGGCGGTCGAGGCCCGAACAGCCCGCCTCCGCGCCATGGCCGAGGAGGATTGAGATGAACGCCCGTCCCAACCCCGCCTTCTACGCCCTGATCGCCTGTCTGGTGATCATGTCGGCGGGTCCGATCTTCCTGATGCTCGCGACCTCGCTGAAGCTGAATGTCGACATCATGTCCGACACGACCAGCCTGATCTTCATGCCGACGATGCGGAACTACGAGACGGTGCTATGCAACGTGCTCTGGTACGAGCCCGCGCATGTGGACTATTGCGACAAGACCTTCGGGCGAGCGCTGGGCAACTCGCTGATTGTGGCAATCACGTCGACCACGCTAACGTTGGTGATCGGGACCATGGCAGCCTACGCGATAGTGCGGTTCCGCTTCATGGGGCGCGGGGCGGTGAACCTCACGACACTGATGATGCGCATGGTTCCGCCCGCAGTGCTGCTGGTGCCGGTCTTTGGAATCTGGACGTTTCAGTACGGGCTGGACGGGACCTATACCGGGATCATCCTCGTTTACGTGGCCATGAACCTGCCCTTCGTGATCTGGATCCTCCAAAGCTTCATCGTGCAGGTACCGATTCAGCTGGAGGAAGCGGCAAAGATGGACGGCGCGGGCCCGTTCCAGATTTTCTTCCTGATCGTCCTGCCGGTGATCAAACCGGGACTGGCGGCGGCCTCGATCTTCACCTTTCGGATTGCCTGGAACGAGTTCCTTCTAGCCAACGCGCTGGCCGACCGGGGCACCCGCACGGTGCCGGTGACCATCGTGAACAGCCTCACCGAGTACGATATTGACTGGGGTGTCATCATGGCCACGGGCACGCTGCTGGCGATCCCGCCGATCATCTTCACCTTCATCGCGTCGAAGCAGATCATCACAGGTATGACCGCGGGGGCCGTCAAGGGATGATCGAGTGGCTGTTGGCGCCAGTTGACCCATCCCGAGCCCACGAGGTCGGGGCGCTTGTGTCCTGGCACGGACGGCTGATGGTGCTGGCCTGGGGCACGCTCTTCCCGCTGGGTATTCTGATCGCACGGTTCTGCAAGATCACACGGCGTCAGGACTGGCCGCGGGAGCTCGACAACAAGGCGTGGTGGCATGCGCATCTCGGCCTTCAGTATACGGGTGGCGGGGCAATGCTGGCAGCGCTCGCGCTGATCCTTATGGCCGGGGGTGCCGGGCAATCGACGCATGCATATGTCGGCTGGGTGATTGTGGGTTTTGCTGGGCTGCAGTTCCTCGCAGGATGGTTCCGGGGCACCAAGGGTGGCCCGACCGAGCCCGACCTCCGTGGCGACCATTTCGACATGACCCCGCGCCGGCTGGTCTTCGAGCATTTCCACAAATTTGCAGGCTATGGCCTGCTCGCGCTGGCCGCGTGGGGCGTCGTTTCGGGCATGTGGCTCGCGAATGCGCTGGTCTGGATGTGGCTGACCCTCGGGGCGTGGTGGACAGTCCTGGTCGCTGCCTTCATCGCCTTGCAAAGACGCGGCAAGGCTGTGGATACCTACCAGGCGATCTGGGGCCCCGACCCCGGTCTTCCCGGTAACCAGCGTAAGCCCATCGGCTGGGGCGTCTGGCGTCTCGACGGCAAGGACTGGTCTGCGGCGGCCGAACCAGGCTCTATAAGCCCAACTCCGTCAGGATCCGGCCGACGACCTGATCCACAGGGGCATCGATCTCGGTGACCATGGCGTTTTCCTCGGGCGCGATCTCCTCGAGCGTGGCGATCTGGCTGTCCAGCAACGCCACTGGCATATAGTGCTCGCGACGCGCGGCCATGCGTTCGTGGATCAATTCACGGCCGCCGGACAGATGGATGAACAGCGGAGCTTCGGCACAACCGCGCATCAGCCTGTCTCGATACACCCGGCGCAAAGCCGAACAGGCCAGCACCACACGCCCGCGTTGAGAAACCGCACTGTTCATGACCTCGCTCAGCCGGTCCAGCCAAGGCCAACGATCCTCGTCCGTCAGCGGGGTGCCCGCCGACATCTTCGCGACGTTCTCCGGCGGGTGATAGTCGTCGCCATCCAGAAAGTCGGCCCCCAGCCGACCGGCCAGCAGCGCGCCAACCGTCGTCTTGCCACAGCCTGTGACCCCCATGACGATCACCCGCGCAGGTCCGTGAGCGGTCATTGTCTTTCCCCCGTTGCGCGTGTCCGGCAAACCCCTAGCATATGCCCAGACGGGACGGGAATCGGAAAGAGATAGCATGTCTGATCTGGCGGATGTCGGAATGGTCGGGCTCGGGGTCATGGGCGCCAATCTGGCGCTGAACCTTGCCGAGAAGGGCTTTCGCGTGGCTGCCTATGACCGTGATCCCCGTCAGCGGGCAGCACTGGCCAACGGCACGCAGTTCATTGTTTGCGCCTCGGCGCAAGATCTGCTTGAGGCCATTCGTCCACCGCGCCCGGTCATCCTTATGGTCCCTGCCGGCGAGGCAACGGATGCCGCCCTTGATCGGCTCGCGGAACTTGCCACCTCGGGTGATCTGCTGATCGACGCCGGAAACTCGGACTTTCACGACACAAGGCGCCGAGCGGCCATGCTCGAGTCGCAGGGGCTCAACTTCTTCGGCATGGGCGTCTCGGGCGGGGCCGAGGGTGCACGTCATGGCCCCGCCTTGATGGCCGGTGGGTCAGCCGTCATCTGGGACCGAGTAGCACCCATGTTCAAGGCCATCGCCGCGCGCCATGGCGAGGAACCCTGTGCGGCCTGGCTTGGCCCAGACGGGGTCGGGCACTTCGTCAAGACAGTGCACAATGGCATCGAATACGCCGATATGCAGATGATCGCCGAGATCTACGGCCTGATGCGCGATGGTCTCCCGGCAGATGACGCGCGGATCTCCGCCATCTTCCGGGATTGGGCCGACGGACCGCTCTCGTCGTATCTGATCGAGATCACCTCCGAGATCGCCGCGGCGACTGATCCGCTGACCGGTCAGCCGATCTTATCCGTCATCGCGGACCGGGCCGGACAGAAGGGCACGGGGCGTTGGTCGGTGATCGAGGCCCAGCACCTCGGCGCTCCCGTCGGAACAATCGAGGCTGCCGTGGGTGCCCGCAATATCTCAGCTGCGACCGGTTTGCGCGAGGCGGTTTCCAGCGCAGCGCGTGGGCACCCGGTGCCTACGTCCGACGTGATGCACGATGCGCTGCACGCGGGTAAGATCATTGCTTACGCGCAGGGCTTCGATCTGCTGGCGCGAGCCTCCGGGACCTATGGCTGGGACCTGAAACTGGCCCAGGTTGCGCGGGTCTGGCGCGCGGGCTGCATCATTCGCTCAGGCTTGCTGGACGAGGTTGCTGCAACCTTCGAGGCAGAGCCCGGCGCGTCCCTCATGACAGCGCCTGCGTTCCGGGACAGGCTGGCTCCGCTGATCCCGGCGTTGCGCGAAACCGTGTCGGCCTCGGCACTGTCCGGTCTAACGACCCCGGCGCTGGCCAGTGCGCTGTCCTATCTGGATCAGCTTTCGCGTCCACGCGGGACAGCAAACATGCTGCAGGGCATGCGCGACTATTTCGGCCAGCACGGGTTCGAGCGCACGGACCGCGCAGGCAAAGGATTTCACGGTCCCTGGGTGCGTTAGGTCGGCACGCTGGCGATATCCCGCGGCTCGAAGAACTCCATCAACGCGGCCTGATCCGCATTACCCAGCCCTGTGGCAGTCAACAGCCTGTGGACCTCTGCGCAGGCCGCCGTCAGCGGCATTGCGGTATCGGTCAGCCGAGCCAGGTCCTGCACCCCGTTCAGGTCCTTGACCATGTTCGCAATCCGGCCTGTGGGTGTGTAGTCCTTGGTGACCATGCGCGGCATGTATTCCTGGAGGATGGCGCTGTCGGCGCGCCCTCCGGCTAGCGCCGCGGGGATCTTGGCGGCATCTACACCTGCGTCCTGGGCCAGCCGGGTTGCCTCTGCCATGGCCATGAAGCCGATCCCACACAGCAGCTGGTTGATCAGCTTGGTGGTTTGGCCCGCCCCGGACGGTCCCATAAGCGTGTAGTTCTTGCAGAGCTTCGACATCACGACCTTCGAGGCCTCGAAATGATCACCCGTGCCCCCGGCCATGACAGTCAATTCTCCGATCAATGCCTTGGGCGCGCCGCCGGAAAGTGGCGCGTCTATCCATGCGAGGCCCTTCTCTGTTGCGTCCTTAGCCAGCGCCTTGGTTGCTGGCGGATCGATGGATGACATATCGATGATCAGGGTGCCAGCCGCAGCGCCCTCGGCCACTCCTCCCAAGCCAAAGACCGCCGCACGCACGATCGCAGCCGAATTCAGCGAGGTGATCACGAAGTCCTTGCCTGTGGCTGCGTCTGCCGCCGAAGCTCCTGCCTTGGCGCCCTTGCCCACAAGGACCGCGACAGCGTCAGCGTTCAGGTCGAATACGGTCAGATCGCAACCGACCTCGGCCAACCGGGTCCCGATAGCACCTCCCATGGCACCGCATCCGATCAGCGCAACCTTGGTCATCGCTTTCTCCTCACAAGCACGACGTCATGCCGCCATCGACGAACAATGTGTGTCCGTTGACGAAGCTGGACGCGGCGGAGGACAGGAAGACGGCAGCGCCCACCAGTTCATGCACCTGACCCCACCGGCCCTGAGGTGCGCGCCTGGAAACCCAGGCGGTGAATTCTGGGTCGGCGACAAGGGCGGCGGTCAGCTCGGTGTCGAAGTAGCCGGGCGCGATGGCATTCACGTTCAGCCCCTTGGGCGCCCAGTCGGTGGCCATGCCTTTGGTCAGGTTCGCGACTGCCCCCTTGGAGGCCACATAGGGCGCGATCCCGGGCCGTGCCAACGCCGTCTGCACGGAGGCAATGTTGATCATCTTGCCCGCGCCGCGCCCGATCATGTGCCGGGCGCAGGCCTGCCCGACATTGAAGACCGAGGTGACATTGGTCACCATCAGACGCTCGAAATCCGCGGGGTCAAAATCCTCCAGTGGAGTGCGGTGCTGCATGCCCGCATTATTGATGAGGATGTCGATGGGGCCTTCGTTGGCCTCGAACCCATCTACCGCCGTGCGAACCGCTGCGTGGTCCGTGACATCGAAGGGCAGCGCCGTCGCGCCCAAGACGTCCGCCGACTT
>JBCCER010000161.1:0-10102 GCA_039030175.1 Pseudomonadota bacterium | reverse complement strand
TACCGTTCCGGTCGGGTTGTTGGGATTGATCAGGACAAGCAGCTTCGACCGTTCCGAAATGAACGGTTCAACCAGTTCGGCGGTCAGGGTGAAATTGGTCTCCATGGTCATGGGGACCTTCCGCACCACGGCATCGGCCAGGTCTGCTGCCTGCGTGTATGGGTTATAGCCAGGGCAGGGGACGATGATCTCGTCGCCTGGATTGAGCAGCGACAGGATGATCACGAACATGCCCTGCTGGCCGCCCGGCGTGATCATGATTTCGTCGACAGCGTAATCAGCGCCGCCGCGTGCACGAATATCGTCGGCGATTGCCTGCCGCAGGGGTTCGATTCCAAGCGGATGGGTGTAGTGGGTGGCGCCGTTCGCCAGGGCGTCTTGCCCGGCCTTTACGATGTGCGCCGGCGTATCCAGGTCGGGGTCGCCGCGCCCCATGCGGATCACGTCCTCAAGCCCGTTCGAGATGTCGAGCATGCGGGTGATCAGCGACCCGTCCGACATCTTGACGCGCTTGGCGATCCGCGGGTCGAGTTCAGTGCTCATGCCAATTTCCCCATGTCACGGCTTTGGCCGTGCGCTTAACCAAGTGCATAGATCTCCGAGAATTTCCGTGTCAGGTGTGCGATGTACGGGTCGGGGTCCAGCTTCCGACCCGTGGCCTTCTCCAAAAGTTCGTCGCGGGTGAACCGGCGCCCATGCCGGGCTACATTGTCCGTCATCCAATCGCGCAGCGGCGTGTAATTGCCTGCGTCTAGCGCGGCCTGAATTGATGGGGTTTCGCGTGTGGCGGTATCGAACAGTTGCGCCGCCATGATGTTGCCGATGGTGTAGTTGCAGAAGGTGCCGATCTGGCCGGAGGACCAGTGGACGTCCTGCAACACGCCTTTTGCGTCGTCGGGAACGTCGATACCCAGATATTCCTTGATCAGGGCATTCCAAGCCTCAGGCAGTTCGGCCACCTCAAGGCTGCCATCGACCAGCCGTGCTTCGATCTCACACCGCAGCATGATGTGGAAATCGTAGGTCAACTCGTCCGCTTCGACGCGGATAAAGCTCGGACGCGAGCGGTTGACGGCTCGGTAAAACTCTTCAGCCTCCACATCATCGAGAACGCCGGCATAGGCCGAGCGGATGTCGTCCATATGGTTGATCCAAAAGGCCCGGCTGCGGCCGACATGGTTTTCCCAAAGCCGTGATTGGCTCTCATGGGCACCGAAGCTCACGCCGCCGACCGCATAAAGGCTAACCAAGTCGGTGGCCAGAGGGGTGCGGGTATAGGCCGGGTCGACCCCCTGCTCGTAAAGGGCGTGCCCGGCCTCGTGCAGTGATCCGAACAATGCCATGGGCATGTAGGTGGGTGACACGCGCGTCGTGATACGTACGTCGTTACGCGTGAAGGATACTTCGAAAGGGTGCACGGTTGTGTCGAGCCGACCCCGGTCGAGGTCATAGCCGACGCGCGCTGCCATCTTTTCTCCGAAGGCAAGCTGCGCCTCAGCCGAGACTTCGCGGTAGAGAAAATCGCAGCGCGGTTCTTCGGCCTCCGCGATGCCTCGAACCAGCGGCAGCATGCCCTCGCGCAGTCTGGCGAACAGCGTGTCGAGATCGCGTTTCGTGACCCCCGGCTCGAACCGATACATCAGCGCGTCGTAGGGGTGATCCTCGAACCCGATAGCCTGCGCCATCTCCCGATTGATTTCGACCATGGTCGTTAAGGCGTCGGAGAAGATCGAAAAATCGGCCTTTTCACGCGCCTCGGCCCAGACTTCATGGGCGGCCGTGCCAAGTTCGGTTTTGCGATGCAGCAGCTCGGTCGGGATGCGCTCGTGATAGTCGATCGCCTCGCGCACCTGGGCCACGATACGGGCTTCCGGAGAGTCGGGTGCATGGCTTGCGACTTCAGCCTCTGCAGCTTCTAGCGCGCGCTTTGCCTCGCCTGAGCAAAGCAGATTGCGCGCCGCCACGGTGAGCGTTGCGAGTTGCTTTGACCGCGTCTCTGCGCCGCCCTTCGGCATCATCGTGCGGGCGTCCCAGGACAGCACCGAGCTTGCGTTTAGGAAGTCGTTCACGCGGCCCATGACCTCGATCAGACTGGCATAGCTCATTGGTGCTCGATCCTGTTTTGCATGTGGTCCCCCGCGCATTCCATCCGCCCGGCGGGCGACCTCGGAGCGACGCTTGACAGCCGAATTCGCTCGTGGTCCTAGTAGAACAGATAGAATGTCGACAATATACTGATGGCAAGGACCGAAGGGGAAGTCAAACCAATTTCTGAGGTCTGACACCCCCTTTTCGGGCCCGAAATCGGGAAGGAGCGCGCGCCAGAATGGCTTCGCCTAGAACCAATGAAACGACCCTTGTCGAAATGGCTGTCTCAGGAATCGTAACGACTCCGGCGGTTCGGCCAGGCCAGTATATCCCACACCCAGACGGTCGCGGGGCCGTGCTGCCAGGCATGTATGGTGTCACCTACAATGTCCGTTGCGGTGACCGTGCTTTCGGCTGGGCAGGTGATCATGTGGAGCCGGGCGTCAGCATCGATGATGACGGGCATTCGGGCCGCCATCACGCGCTTCACTATCTCAATTGCATCGGTAATGACGCGATGGTGACCTCTGGCATGGCCGCTGGGGCGCGCGGCATCGTGGTCGGCGAACATGCCCGCATTCTGGTTCAGTTTGACCCGGACACCCATGACAAGATGGCGCCTGGTGACCGGGTGCAGGTCATGACGAAGGGACAAGGTCTGCGGCTGGAGGACTATCCCGGTGTCGCCCTGAAAAAGATGAGTCCGCGACTCTTTCACACGATGGGCGTTACCGAGTCGGCTGGACGCCTGCACGTGAATGTGGCGATCGAGCTGCCGGTCCGCATCATGGGGTCGGGGGCGGAACTCAACTCCGAATATGTCGATCAGGATTTGATGTCCGGCGACCGAGCGCTCATGGCCGAACTCGGCATCGATCAAATGCGCCTTGGCGATCTCATCGCCATCCGCCATGCCGACCATCATTGGGGCCGGTCCTATCGCGAAGGGGCGGTCTCGATCTGTCTGTGCATCCATGGCGACAGCATCATGACCGGGCATGGCCCTGGCATTCTGACCCTGATGACGGCACGGGACGGAGAGATCGACTTCACCATCGACCCCGGCGCGAATATCGCCACCCTGCTGAATCTCGGAGCCTGACCCATGACCCTTCAAACCAACATAGCCGACATTGTCAGCGTATCGGTCGTCGGGCAGGTCGCGAACCCGGTCCTGTCGGGCCTACCGGCCGAGCCCTATCGCCTTGATGTCGAAGGCAAAGCCTTCCTTTGGCCGACCTTCGGCGGGATCGTCTACAACGTCTCGGTCGGCGACAGCGTCTATGGATGGTCTGGCGATTGCGTTCATCCGGGTGTCAGCATCGCCCATCCCGACGCCAACAAGAACCGCGGGCTCAACATATTCGCCTGTGTTGGCAACGAGGCCCTGGTCGTAAGCGGTGCTGCGCAGGGTGCCAAGGGGGTGGTGACCGGCAAATCCGGCCGGTTCTCCGATCAGGTGATCGTCCATTTCGATGAGGCAACACGGCGCGAGATCGCGGTCGACGACCGCATCCTCGTGCGTTCCGAGGGGGTGGGGCTGGCCGTCCCCGACTGCCCCGACGTCTCGTTCAAATCGCTGTCTCCCAGCTTGTTCGAAAAGCTGCCCAAGCGGCTCAACGACGGGGTGCTGGAAATGGGTGTCGTTGCTGTAGTGCCGCCGCACTTTGTCGGTGCGGGTGCAGGCCTGACATCGGAAGGCGGCTCGCTTCACATTCAATCCACCGATCGCAATGAGTTGGCATCCCAGGGGCTCCACGCCTTGCGCCTCGGCGATGTGGTGGCCTTCCAAGACACGGACAGCCGCTACAATCACGGTTATCTGCGCGGCGCGATGAGCATTGGCATCGTCGGGCAAACGGATGGGCCGCGCGCGGGTTACGGGCCGGGCTGCACCATGGTCATGACGGCACCCGCCGGTCAGCTTGACTGCTACGATGCGCCGGGCACCAATATCGCCGACATTCTTGGGTTGCGCCCATGACCTACCGCGTCTCGATGACGAATGTCGATCGGGATCAGCTTCGGCAATTCGTTTCCGAGGGATTTGAAGCGCTTGGTCTCACGTCAGACGATGCGGGGATCTTCGCCGACGCGCTGATCTTTTCCGAGCTGCGTTTTCATCCCGGCCAAGGGCAGGGCGTTTCGCGATTGCGCCGTTATCAGCACCGGATCGGAAAGGGCGAGGTGAACCCGCGCGCCGACTGGTCCATTGTGAAGGAAGGCCCGTCCTTGGCGCTGGTCGATGCCCATAACGGGATCGGTACGGTTGCGGCATCGAAGGCCATGGATGTCGCCATCGCCAAGGCCAGGGACAACGGGGTCGGCACCGTCATCGTGCGCAACTCGACCCATTATGGCTCAAGCGCCGTCCATGCCTGCCGGGCGCTCGACCATGGCTGTATCGGCATCGCCTACACCAACGCCGGCCCCGAAATGGCCCCCTGGGGCGGGCGCGAAGGCGCTACTGGTACGAACCCCTGGGCCATCGCCGCGCCATCGGAAAGAGGCTTCCCAGTCGTGCTCGATATCGCGCTGACCACCGCCGGCAAGGGCATGATGAAGTGGTGTGAGCGCGAAGGCCGCAAGATGCCGCTCGACTGGGCCTTAACGCCTGAAGGGGAGGAGACCGACGACCCCACTGCCGCCATGGCCGGCGCATTGCTCGGGATCGGCGGACATAAGGGCTATGGCCTTGCGTTCATGACCGAAGCGACGACGGGAGTCCTTTCGGGTGGTGGCTTCGGCCTCACGCCTTATGCCGACCCGAATAAGCTGGATGTGTCTCACTATCTGCAGGCCATCGACATCTCCTGGTTCATGGACCCAGCCGATTACGCCGCTCGTATGGGCGAGTTTGTCGAGATGTGTAAATCTCGCGCGCTGAGGCCCGGCTTTGACGAGATCCTAGTGCCGGGCGAACAGGAAGCAAGGCGGGTGGCCGCAAAGTCCGCGTCGGGCGTGCCTCTCGACGATGTTGTGCTGACAGACCTTCAAGCGCTCGGCCGTGAGCTGGGTCTGAAGGCAACCCTGGACCCGCTTGGTCCATACACCGGTGCCACGCTGTGACGGACCAACTCCGACCCTTGTCGCGGGCATTTCATGATCGTGCCAGAGATCGCTTGAGAGCCCGCGCCGAGGCAGCCGGGCTGGACGGTATGCTGCTTCTCTTAGGCCCAAACCTTGCCTACACGACCGGCCTGTTTCTGACGCCCAATGAGCGGCCCATGGGGGTCTGGGTGCCGGTGGCTGGCGATCCGACCCTGCTGCTGCCTGATCTGGAACGGGAAAATGCCGAGGGAACAGGGATCGCCGACCTGCGATTCTACGGCGAGTTTCCCGGCGAAATGCCTGCCGAGCTGTGGATGCTCGATCAGATCGGGCGCAAATCCATCGCGATCGACTTTCTCGACGCGGCGCTTCTCGACGCCGCCCGTGACAGGCTCGATCGACTAGATCTGACCGATCATGCGCTTGCCGCGCGCACCATAAAAGAACCCGAAGAAATCGCCCTGACCGAGGCCGCCGCTGGTTTTGCGGATTGTTTCCTGCAGCGCCTGCACGGGTCGGCCGCCGACATCATCGCTCAAGGCGGCACCGAAGCCGACCTGTTGGCCGACGGTATGGCCCATGCACGCAAGGCACTTTTTACCGAACATGGCTCAACCTTCGCCGGTACGCCGATGGGGATCACCGCGACCGTCCATTCCGGACCCCGCGCGGCGCTGCCCCACGGGGCGGTGCTGGACCGCCAGCCACAGCCCGGCGAGACGCTGATTGCAGGGATCGGTGGCAGCTTGGGCGGCTATCATGCCGAGAGCGGCGTGACCCTGATCGTCGGCGAGATGTCGGCGGAGCAGCGGCGCGTGATGGAGGCGATGGCTGCCTGCAACGATGCTGCCGTGGCGGCCTGTGCGGCAGGTCGCACTTGCGAAGAAGCGAATACCGCCGCCCTCGACGAGCTGCGAGGAGCTGGCCTCGGCGAGGCGATCCGTCATCGGATCGGCCATGGCATGGGCCTGCAAGGGCACGAGGCGCCATGGCTCGCCCCTGGCGATACCACGCCGATCCGCCCGGGCATGGTATTTTCGAACGAGCCCGGCGTTTACCGCCCGGGCCATGATGGATATCGCGTCATCAATACGATGGTCGTGACCGAGGAGGGGGTAACGGTCCCTTCCAAATTTCAGTCCGACACGCCGATCGACCAGCGCGTCATCCCGTTTTGAACCCCCCCAATCTGAACCCTTCTAAGGAGCCTTTCGATGCCTGAACCGCCTGCCTGGCACTATCAGAAGATCACCAAGCCGATGTTCGAGGCCGAGGCGGTCGATTGCATCTTTTACGGCCGCATCGTCACCTGCGTCGGCGATGAGGTAATCGAGGATGGCTACATCCACTTGAAGGACGGCAAGATTGATTCCTTAGGACAGAAGGCCGAACTGTCGGCACCTCCAGCCGGCGCCGATGTGATCGACACAGGCGGCAAGACGCTGATGCCTGGCATGATGAACAGCCACGCGCATTTGAGCTGGGACGGCATTCATGAGCTGAGCCAGCAGTCGATGTTCGATTCGCCCGAGATCCGCGCCTATAAGGCGTGCGGGAACATGATCAAGTCGCTGCGCGCCGGGATCACGCTGGTTCGTGACCTCGGCGTTCATGACGCGAACCTGTTCACCAAGCAGGCCGTCGCCCAAGGCATCTTCCCCGGGCCCCGCCTTTTGGTGGCAGGCGCTGGGATTATCCAGACGGGCGGCCACACCTATTGGGTGTGCCGCGAGGCCTCGGGCGCGGACGAAATGCGCCGGGCGGTGCGCGAACAGGTGCGCGGCGGGGCCGATCTGATCAAGATCATGGCCTGCCACGACACGCTGGAGTTCACCGACGACGAACTGCACGCCGTCATCGACGAGTCCCACCGCAACCGCCTGCCGATCACCGCGCACGCGACCTACAATGATTGCATCAAGCGGGTGGCGGAATTCGGCGTCGACTGTATCGAGCATGGCGGCTCCATGACCGACAAGACAATCCAGCTTTTGCTCGACAAGAAGTTGCCGGTGGTGACGACATTCTCCGCGCTTGTCATCCAGGCAAACGAGGAAATCGCCCGCGCCTTCGGCATTCCGGAATGGAAGATTGAGGAGAGAAAGCGCGCGGTGGCGGACAAATCCCGCTTTGACGGGCTGGTGCGGGCGGCGAAGGCCGGCGTGCCTATCGTCTTCGGCACCGACGCGGGCAGCCCGGCCGTGGAACACGACCGGATCGTTCCTGAACTGGGCTTCATGGTCGAAGTCGGAGTCTGCACGGACAACCTCGACGCGCTGCGGTCGATCACCATTCGGGCGGCGAACACAAGCTTTCTTGGCGACAAGCTCGGCACGCTGGAGGAAGGCAAGCTCGCCGACATGATAGTCGTCGACGGTAATCCCGACCAGGATCTGAGCGCGCTCGAAAAGGTCGAGATGACCTACATCGACGGAAAGAGGATGCACTGATGGGCTCGATCCTCTATGAGCGCACGGCGTCCCGCATCGTTGAGGAGGACGGGTCGTTCCGAACAAAAATGCTGGGAATTTCGGCTGAGCGAGACGACGTGATCGCGCTCGGCCGTGGCGATCCGGATTTCCATACGCCGGGTCATGTCGTTGACGCAGCCAAGGCGGCGATCGACGATAACCAGCACCACTATACCGGCCCCACGGGTCTGCCGCAGTTGCGCCAGGCGATTGCGGAAAACCTGAAGGCCGACTATGGGCTGGACTATACCGCCGAGGAGATTGTGGTCACCGCGGGTGTGCAGGAAAGCATCATGCTGACCATACTGGGCACCTGCGAGCCGGGAGATGAGGTCCTCATCACCTCACCCCGCTTTACGACCTATGACACGGCGGTCCACCTCTGTGGCGGCGTGCCGATTCCGGTGCCGACGTTCCAGAAAGACGATTTCGCGCTTGATGTGGCCGAGATTGAATCACGGATCACCAACCGAACGCGGATGTTCGTGTTGGTCTCCCCCAACAATCCGACTGGCGCGGTGACGCCACCCGATGTGATCCGTCAGATCGCCGACCTCGCGCTGAAGCATGACCTGCTGATCATAGCCGATGAGATCTATGCCAAGCTGATCTATCCGCCGCACGAACATTTGCCCCTGGCGACGCTGCCGGGCATGAAGGAGCGCACGATCACACTGAACGGGTTTTCGAAGACATACGCCATGACCGGTTGGCGGGTCGGTTATCTGGCGGCACCGGCCGATTTCGTCGAGAAGATCACCGAGGCGCGGCACACGCTGTCCATCAACACCTGCACTGTGTCGCAATACGCGGCATTGGCCGCGCTGACCGGTCCACAGGACGACATGCAGGCAATGTACGACGCCTATGCCGAGCGGCGCGCCTATCTGATGGCGGCGTTGACCAAGGCGGGCCTCAGCTACGGCGCGCCAGGCGGCGCCTTCTACATCTACACGAACATCTCCGCCAGCGGCATGAAGGCCAAGGCGTTCTGCGAAACCCTTCTGCGCGAAACTGGTGTCATGGTCTTTCCAGGCGACATGTTCGGGGAGCCGGATAGCGATTTCATTCGCATCTCGTATCTGCAGCCATTGCCCTTGATCGAAGAGGCCATGGGGCGGATTGAGCGCTTCATGGCGGAACGCGCGGGAGCATCGACATGAGCGCTGTATCGCCCGATCCCAACGACAAGTTCGTCGGCATCCAGGTCAGCCCGATCAGCTTCATTGACGAGGGCGTGGACGTCGTCCTCGACACGCTGAAGGACCGGGTCGGCGTCAACGTCTTGATGCTGGGCACCGTGTCCTGGCTGGGCCTGAAGACCGGGCGCAGCATTTCGCACGAATTGGATGGCTGGCCCGACCATGGCGTGCCCGAACCCTTCACGATGAAGGGCGGCGCCTATTTCGAGCCTGATCCGCGCTTCTATTCCAAGACTCTGATCAAGGATTTCCGGGCCAAGGACGAGGAGATGGCGAATGTCGATATCCTCGACCTCGTCATCCCTGAGGCGAAGAAGCGTGGGATGCTGGTCTATCCGGAACTGATGGAGCCGTTCTTCAAGTATGCCGGCCATGGTTCGGCCAGCGCGGTCGAAGTCCCGAACCTGGCCACCTGCATGGAGGTTGACTGTTTCGGCCGCCGCAAGGACGAGCCCTCGACCTCCAACCCCGACTATCGCAACTGGATCCACGCCATCGTCGAGGACCAGGTGCAGAGCTACGACATCGATGGGCTGATGTGGTGCAACGAGCGCAACTCGCCGCTCGACCAAATGATGCAAGGCCAGGCGCCCGGCGACTTTTCCGAGCCAACACGGGCCGAGGCGATTGCCCGGGGCATCGATGTCGAGGCCTGCCGCCGCGCCTGCATCGCCATGTACGAGTTCATGCAGGAGGCGCGAGACGGAACAGAGTTCGATGACGGTGCCTTCCTGACCTTCCTACGGACACTGATGGCCAACCCCGAAGTCTTGATCTGGGAGCGGTTTTGGCTAGAACGCAACAAGGATTTGGACCGCGAGCTTTACGGGATGGTGAAGTGGTTAAAGCCCCAACTTCCCTTCGGTCTAAACGTCTGGAATCGCAACCATTTCAATATTTTCCGGCGCGCCCAATGGCCGTGGCATGAGCAAACCATGTACGCCGACTGGGTGAAGCCGATCACCTATCAGCACCAGGCCGGTGAAATTTGGCATAAGGAATTTGGGTTCTTCGGAGACACGATCTTCCGCGATTTCGACCCAGCGGCCGCCATGGCCGTGCTGGACCAGATGCTGGGCATCGGCGGCGCGCCGCTTGACCGCGTGATACAGGAGGGCCTCGACCCGGACACCTATGTCTACCGCCAATGCGCCGACGCACTGCGCGGCGTTCATGGCGAGGCGAAGGTCTATATGGGCATCGGTGTCGATGCGCCGCGCGTGCGGGCCGATCAGGCCGTCTGCACGCCGGACATCGCCTACCGGTCGGTCATGGCCACTTACCGCGCCG
>JBCCER010000160.1:0-10208 GCA_039030175.1 Pseudomonadota bacterium | reverse complement strand
GACATACTCGCCATCCTTCAGCCAGTAGTCTTCCAAGAGCTCCATCGATTCATAAAGAACGTGCTTGCCCTTGCGGCGCTCAGCGGTGAAGTCCTTGTCTGCGCCATAGATCATGGGCGCGAAGATCGTCCAGTGGAAGGCACCGCCGCCCAGACGCAGCGTGTAGGCATACCATTGGACGAACATGTTAATCCGCGTCCGTTCCTCAAGCGTGGCACCAAACCAGTGGGCCGGGCAGTTGTACTTTTCGTTCAGATAGCGGCCGATCGCAACGTTTTCCCAAACTTTCAGGTCGCCATCGACCAGGATCGGCACCTGTCCGGTCGGGTTGTACTCGTCGCGGAAATCCTGCCGCTCGTTGATGTTGGTCGTGATGTCGACGATCTCGTCTTCGAACGGAATCTCGTTCTCAATTAGGAACTGGCGCGCCGTCCGGCATGGCTGGGAAGCGGGATGGTGAAGCAGGCGTAAGGTCATGGGTAGCGGTCCTCCCTCCTTGCGCGGCGGATGGTCATGCAACCCACCGCAATGGGCTTTTTCGGCCCTGTGATTTTGTCGAGATTCGCCCGCCTGGCGCGGTTTGCTCGCCGCTGACGCCGACGGTCAAATCTCGAAAACGGTAACAATGATAGACAAAGACTGTCAATCATAATGCATGATTGTATATCATTGGATATGTTGAAGGATCGATTATCGGCAGTTGCAGTTTACCCGGTGGTAAGTTGTGCCGATTGTTGATTCAGTGTTCAGGGCCAAGTAGTTAGAGACGGTTCCATGTCGGCGGCCCGGCACCGGTGGAGAGACGAGCAAAGCCCAATGGCGCAAGAAAACGTCGATACCAACCCAGACCTCCTCAACATCAAGGAGGCGGCGGCGCTGCTGAAGGTCAGCGAGGCGTCGCTACGCCGCTGGACCAATGCGGGCCAATTGTCATGTCTGCGCCTTGGGGCCAAGAAGGAACGGCGGTTTCGGCGCGCGGACCTTCTCTCTTTTATGGACGATCGCAAGGCGCCCGCCGCCAACGGGGGGCCTGCGCGACGGGCGGAGGTTCTGCTCGAAGGCGTTTCCATCGAGCACGGCAACCATATCTGCACCCTGTACGAAAGCGATCTCGGTCGGCTCAAATGGTCGGTGCCGTTCCTTGCCGATGGGCTGCGCAATGGCGACACCTGCTTCTTGATCGCGTCGCCACCGGTTCAGGACGAAATCTTGGCCCAGGTCGCCGCCGCCTATGCTGGCATCGCCGAGGTCCGCGCGGAGGGAAGGCTGATCGTCAGCGAAGGCATTCCCGACCCGCAAGCCATGTGCGACTTCGTCGAGCGCAGCATCGTCATGGCGACCCGGTCCGGTACCCAGTCCTTCCGCCTGATCGGCGACATGACCTGGTGCCTGCGCGCAGGCATGACCACCGACGAGCTGATCGATTATGAGTCCCGCTACAATCGCACCATCGCCCGCAGCTTCCCCCTTGTTAGCGTCTGCCAATACGATGTGCGCGAATTCTCCGGCTCGGCCGTACTCAACGCGCTGAAATGCCATGAGGATACTTTCAGCTATCCGATGGCACGGTTTTTAGCGACTTAGCGGGGATGCTCGCTGCACGATTGATGGCTCTCGGTTCCAAATCACACTGGCGGCAAAACGCGTCATAAAGCCCGCGCGTGGCGCCTTGCCGTCGATTTTTGGATTACGGCGATGGCATCGATGTCTGGACTTTCTAAAGGAACAACGAAGAAACGCTCTTTCCCTGATGAATGGCGATAATCGCGTCAGCAAAAAGTCTGGCCACTGAACAAACTTCAATCTTGTCTATCCGTTTCTCTCCGATCAGCGGAATTGTATCGGTGACCAGAAGGGACTTAAGTTCGGATGCCCTAATTCGCTCCACCGAATGGCCAGAGAGCACGCCGTGAACGGCTGTTGCCGCCACTGATAGCGCTCCTTCTTTCAAGACAAAGGACGCAGCCTCCAACAACGTGCCGCCGCTGGCAACTTCGTCATCGACAATCAAGGCGTGTTTTCCGCGAACGTCCCCAATAACCGAAACCGCCCGCGGTTTTTCATCGTTGCCATCGCGGCGCTTATCGACAATCGCGATCGGTAGACCCAATCGATTGGCATAAGCCCCGATTTCCTTGGCTTCTCCTACGTCACCAGCGACCAGGACATGGTTGGACAAGTCTCGGTTCTGCACGAGATGATTGCAAATCAGCGGGGCTGCCTTGAGCTGGTCTACCGGAATCCGAAAAAAGCCCTGCACCTGTGGGGAGTGAAAATCCATGCTGAGGATGCGATCCGCTCCCGCAGTCTCCAACAAGTCGGCCATCAATCGTGCTGTAATCGAAATTCGTGGCTGATCCTTTTTGTCAGATCGCGCATAGGGGAAGTAAGGGATGACCGCTGTTATGCGTTTTGCAGAGGCGTGCTTCAGGGCATCAATCGTGATGAGCAGTTCAATAATGCCTTCTGAGACTGGAGAACTGGCGGTTTGAATCACAAAGGCGTCTGCTTCACGGACGTTTTCGTCAATTTTGACCATCAAATTTTCATTTGAGAAGCGAACGACCTCCGTCTTGGTGGATTTTACACCTAGATGCTTACAGATTTCGGCCGTCAGCACAGGATGCGACGACGCCCCGATAATGCAGATATTGTTAGCCATGGTGCGATTGGTTCCACGAGGTAAGTGGCATGAAAATGGATGTCGTGTAGACGAGCGATCCTAATTTAGAAAGTGCGTTGCAAACCCAAGTCGGGCGGACCTAACCCGCAAACATCGGCTACAACTCCTTGATCTTCTCCACCCTCAACGGACAAGCAAGATAAACCCCGAACTCCTTCCCGATATCAGCGCTCACCCGCGCATGCACGGCGCCTTGGCGGTCTAGGAAGCGTTGGGTGTCTTCGATCGGGAAGATGCCCTCGTGCCAGATGCCGGCATGGATGTAGAGGCCCTTTGAGCCGTCGCAGTAGAAGGCGATGACCTTGTCCGGGGTGAGATTGTCGCCGGGCAGGGCGACGGGGACGATGAAGGGTCTTTTGTCCAGCGGGAAAAACATCTGGCCGCCGTCCGGGTGGTAGTTCATGTGCCAAAGCAGCACCTGGTCGCGCGGGGCCGTTTGTCGGTCGGTTTGGGCCTGTTGCGGATCCGTTGACCAGCCGAGGACATAGTGGCCTTTGACCGCTTCGTTCTCGCCATAGAGCACGTCGCCCTGCCAAGTGCCGCTGAAGGTACCCTCGACAAAGCCGCCCTCGTCGCCCGTGCCCTCGTCGATCGGGCGCCAGCCCTGTTGGGGCCAGCGGGTGATCTCGATCTCGAACCCGGTCGGGTTGTCGACCAGGCAGCCATAGCCCTTCGTTGACGCCTCGGTCGCTCTGATCAGCGGCACCTGGTGCCAGGGCAGGGACGGCTTGCTGCTGGCGTCGAAGATGTATTGGGGGGCGTTCATTTCGCAGCGCTCGTCTCAGGCAGCATCGGCCGCCTCTTTCAGAGCCTCTTCGCTGACAATCAAATCGTCCTCCAAGGACAGTTTGGGTGACACGCCAATTGATTGCATTTCGCCATGGTAGCCCTTGACCGCTTCGATGGGCGAGACCTCGCGCTGAATGACGGCGCGCATCAGGCTGACCAGCGACAGGGGGATCTCCGCCTGCATGATCTTGCGGCCGAACAGGGCGACGCGGGCGCCGTATCGCTCGGCCTGCGAGATCAATTCGAACGTATCCCGCGTGGTGCCCTTTGAGCCGCCGAGGATGCCCACGATCAGGTGGCCGGGATCGTAGCTGGCCAACTCTTCCATCGCGCGCGGGCCGTTATACTGGATCTTGAGGAACAGCGGATAGTCCGCCTCGAACACGCCGGCCAGCATGCGGATGATGTTGTCGTTGATGTAGCCGCCAATGTCCGCGCCGTCCGCGAGACCGATATCGATGGACGGATTGAAAACCTCCAAGAAATGGCGCATGCCAAGGTCGGTGGCCTCCTCCCGAAATTGGCTGTATTCCTCGCCGTTCAGTGCATCGATGTCCCGCTGGTTGGAGGGGGTGATCGAGTAGAGGCCGAGATCGACATACTCCCTCGCACTGTCCAACCGAGCCGTCCGATGGTTGAGCGAAGGTTCGGTATGGTAAGTGCCGCCCCGTGCCCGCCATATATCGGTCGTGTCGTTAAGGCGCATGGCGGGGGTGACCTGCGAGCCTTCGAATAGGCCTTCCTTGGAGAGCCGTTCGCCCGTTGAGGCCGACATCAGCATGATATCGACCAGCTCGGAGCGAACCATCTCGCGAATGGCGTCGAGATGGGCGGCGCGGGGCAGGTGTCGGCCGGGCCGGGCCGGATCGTCTCCCGGCGCTGCGATGCCGAAGGCGATGTCGCCATCCTTGGCGTCGGCAATGATGAAATCGGCAGGCGTGTAGGTTCCCGCCCTGATTTTTTGTAGCTTTGCGTCCAACGTCATCGATCGAATCCCCGTGCGTATACCAAGTTGGTGGATTAGAGTTCGGATAGTGTTTGGCGCCAGCCCCAGCGGCCGGCAAGGTCAAGGCAAGTACGCCAGTCTTCGACCGCATTGCTGGTCGACATGTCGCGCAACGATGTGGCTGCTGTGGCATGGGCCAATTTGAGCGCCTGGTCCACCGGCCACTCCTCATGCATGGCATAAAGAAAGCCGGCGGCAAAGGCGTCGCCGGCGCCATTCGCCCCGACCATCTCTGAGTTCGGAATCCGGACCGATGGCACCTGGTGGACTGACCCGTCGCCCGTAGCGGCGATCGCGCCGCCTGGAAAATGGGTGACGACGACCTGCGCGCTGCTCATGTCCAGGCAGCGCTTCACCGCCTCGAGACAGGCGGCGACATCGGTTGTGCCGTCCTTCAATGTTTCGACCCCAGCGATGGCGCCGATCTCATGATCATTGACGACCAGAAATTCGATGAACGGCAGACACGGTCTGGCGACGACGCTGAGCCGCGCGGGATCGGTGCTGACGAGTTCAAGATTGGCCTTCAGTCCAGCCTTGCGGGCGCGCTTCAATACCGCCACCCAGCCGTTGGCCTCGTCTTGCCAAGGCTGATCCAGCAGCGCATGGACACCGAGAATGCCGAGATGGAGAAACTTCTCGGTCGACCGCGTGAAGTCGAAATGGTCGGGCGATAGGAGATCGGCGGTGCCAAGGCTGGCGATATGGGTTCTTTTGCCCGTTGTTTTTGAGGTGTAGACGTCTGTGTACTGCGTGCTTGCCGCGTTGGTCGTGGCCATGCGGCGATTATCGATGCCGTTTGATGCGGCAAGGTCCAAGAGGAACCGTCCATCGGCGTCCTCGCCGACCAGGCTGATAGTCGACAGGGGAAAGCCGGGATCGAGTTTGCGCACATCCAGGGCGAAATTGCAGCCTGAGCCCCCGCCGCTGATGCCTTCCTTAAGGATCTCAACGAAACCGTTCTCAGCGGGCCAGAATTCGACCAGCTTGGTGCGGTCCACACACCAGGTGCCGGCGGTAAGGATTCCCTGTCTTGCCATCCGGTTTGCAACTTCAAGGTTCTTAGTCGAGGGGGCGGTGTCGTCAGACGCTCCGGTTATCCACTGTCTACCGGCGCCCTTCAAGAATTGGATTGGCGGTCTAGGTGACTGGGCGTGACCACGCGCACCCTTATCCCCGTTCTCGGAGATCAATTGACACGGTCGCTGCCGTCCCTGCGGGCCGGCGATCCGATGCGCGACCGCGTGCTGATGGCTGAGGTGATCGAGGAGGCGACCTATGTCAGGCACCACAAGAAGAAGATCGCTTTTGTTTTCGCGGCAATGCGCCGGTTCGCCAAGGAACTGCGCGACGCGGGCTGGACGGTCGACTATGTGCGGCTTGACGACCCTGAGAACAGCGGATCTATCACGGGCGAAGTCGGTCGGGCGCTGAAGCGGCTGAGCGCCGAGCGGGTCACGGTCACCGAGCCGGGCGAATGGCGGCGGCGGCAAGACTTCGATGGATGGCGCGAGCGGTTCGGAACACGAGTCGAGATCTTGGAAGACAGCCGCTTTATCTGCAGCCACGAAGAATTTCGGACCTGGGCCAGCGGCCGCAAGCAACTCCGCATGGAGTTCTTTTACCGGGAGATGCGGCGCAAGACTGGCCTTTTGATGGACAGTGATGTGCCTGTTGGCGGCAAGTGGAATTTTGATGCCGAGAACCGCAAGCCTGCTGAGGCAAGCCTGTTCATGCCGTCACCGCTGAGGATCGAACCCGACGCCATGACCCAAGAGGTGATCGAATTGGTCGGCACAAGATTCGCCGGTCATTTTGGCGACCTTGAACCCTTCTGGTTCGGCACCTCGGCCTCACATGCGGAGAGGGCGCTGGAGCACTTCATTGCCGAAGCGCTCCCCAGTTTTGGCGACTATCAGGACGCCATGCTTGAGGGCGAACGGTTCCTCTATCACTCGGTGCTGTCGCTATACGTCAATGCAGGCTTGCTGGACCCGCTCGATGTTTGCCGACGGGTCGATGCGGCCTATCGCGACGGCTCGATCCCGCTCAATTCGGCGGAGGGATTCATCCGCCAAATCATCGGCTGGCGCGAATATGTGCGCGGCATCTATTGGCTGAAGATGCCCGGCTACGCCGACAGCAACGCGCTGGGCGCAACGCGACCGCTGCCGGGTTTCTATTGGACCGGCGAGACCGAAATGGCCTGCATGCGTGCGGTCATTACTCAGACGAAAGAGGAGGCTTACGCCCATCACATCCAGCGCCTGATGGTGACGGGCAATTTCGCACTGCTCGCCGGCATCGATCCGCGTGAGGTGCATGAATGGTACCTCGCCGTCTATGCGGACGCCTATGAATGGGTCGAGATGCCGAACACGCTGGGCATGAGCCAGTTTGCCGATGGCGGCTTGCTGGCCTCAAAGCCCTATGCGGCCAGCGGCAACTACATCAACAAGATGTCCAACCATTGCGCCGGCTGCCGCTACGACGTGAAACAAAAGACCGGGGAGAAGGCCTGCCCCTTCAACGCGCTTTACTGGGATTTCCTCGACCGAAATGCGGAGCGGCTTCGGGGCAACCCAAGGCTCGGCAACCCTTACCGCACATGGGAGCGCATGAAGCCCGAAAAGCGCGCGGGGTATCTAGCCAGCGCCGCCGATGTGCTTGACCGGATTGAAGAGCTTTAGCTTCTGCTCGATTGAGCGCTTTCAGCGATCAAATCTGGCCGAGCGCTTTGTTGTACCGGGTCAGAAAAAGATCCTTGCCCTTGATCTTTGAGGTCAGGCCGTCGCCGACCGTCATGAGCCCGAGAAATGAGTTGCCACGCCGTGGTCCTAGCGGCACCAAAATTGGCGCCTTGTTCCAGGGTTTATAGGGCTTCAAATCCTCCACCCGCTTGCCGTCGACCAGTGCTTGCAACGCCTTTTTCAGCCAGGGCAGCTGGCGGCTGATCGCGACGATTGACATGACGTCGCCGGCATCGACAACGTCGCCGGCGGCGTAGACGTTCGCCAGAGACGACGGCCGCAGCCGGTTGTCGACCTTGTAGCGGTTCGCGCTGCCCTTTTCGGTGCCAGGTAAGGTCTCAAGCAAGGCCGAGACGGCGCGCGATCCGATGGTCGGAAAGATGAGGTCGGCTGAGATCTCCTGGCCGTTCGAGAGAGTAAGAGTTCCCGAATAGGGCTCCGTCAAGCTTTCCAGATTGTCTGCCCGCGCTCCGAAGACGAGGTCCACGCCGGCGCCGCGCAGTTTGCCCGCAAGCTGGCTTCCCAGCTTCTTGGGCAGGTCCGGGAACAGGGACGGCTGGTCGGTAATCAGGGTGATGCGTGTGTTCGGCATTGCGTGGGTGATCTCGCCGGCCAGTTCGACGCCGACGGCACCGCCTCCGACAATGGCCACCGATGTTGCCTTTTGCAGCGTGCCATGAACGCGGGCATTGGCCGCGCGCAGTCCCTCGATATCGCCGCCCTTAGCCTTGAACGGCATGGTGTTTTCCGAACCTGTTGCGACGACGATGATATCGGCCTCGACCCGCTTGCCGTCATCCATGATGACCCCGCTATCGTCTACCTTTGCAGCCCTGGCCTGAACACGTCTGCCTCGTTTCAGCAGCCTGTCGTAGGGAATGAGTGCGCGGTCCAGGATGCTGGGTTGCACGACTGCACGCAGCATCGCCGGTGTGTGCACGAAATGGCTGCGCTGTTCGATCAGCGTCACATCGGCCTTGTCTTCGAGGTTTTTTGCAAGGTCAACTCCGACATAGCCTCCGCCGACAATTACGATACGTTTGGGCATGGGATGATGGCTCCTTCGTGCTGGTTCTGCGATTGTCGTTCACGAGTGTCATCACCATGTAGGAAAGCGTGAGGCAAAAACAATAAACCATGGTTCATTGTTTGCGAGATTATGATGCGTATTGGCGAACTTGCTGAACGGGCGGGCGTCAGCCGGGCCACGATCCGGTTCTACGAGCGCAATGGATTGATCAACTCGGTCCCCGGCGAAAGCGCGACCAACAATTATCGTGACTATCCCGAGGACAATCTTTTCAAGCTGGAGTTTTTCACCAAGGCAAGGGACGCTGGTGTCTCGATCGCGGATCTGCGCGATATCATGGAGGCACTCGCCGGCAGTTGCGACCCGGCGGACGCGCGCGACGTTGTCCGCGCTAAGGTCGACGAGCTAAAGGCGCGGGCGGATCAGATCCGACGAGTCGTCGAGTTCTTAGAGCAAGCGCTCGACGGGGGTTGAAGGCAGTACGGCTTATTGCCGCCGTCTTTCGCCCGGTGTCAGTCGCATTCGATGTCGAAGGAGAATGTCGTCGCAACCCCGTCGATGTCGCGGCCAATTGTGCCGCGTGCACCCTCAAAAGCGCCTGAACCCCCAATGATGGCGAGGTCGTTTGGCGCTATGATCTGGTCCACGGCCGCAGGCTCGTCCGTGGCCGGGCTGGCCAGGCGTACGAAGAAGATGCTGCCTTCCGGGAATGTGATCGTGCCTGTTGACGAGGTGTGGGTCGCATCGCCTTCCGACTCGCCGACCTCCAGGACGGTCAGGATCCAGCGAAAATCGCCGACCGCATTGCCGTCGCTCTCGGACAAGCTTCGATAACCGATACGCTGATCGCCAATGCTTGTGCCTTCCGGCAAGTGATCGACATAGGTGACGGTGCGCATGCTGCCGTCGCTGTAAACCGTGAAATCTTCGCAACTCGTGCGGTCCGAGGCAGGCGCCGAGACCGTCCAAGTCGTCGCCGCAAGGGCGAGGCCCATGGCAAGGACAGCGCGCGCCGGGCGGTGTTTGGCTTCCTTCAGTGCCTTTTTCAGCATCGTCAAGATCTCCTTTCGCGGCCGGAACAGCATCCGGTTTTCATACTAACGATTGGTTAGCTTAGCTTTGAAGATCAACGGTACCGAGAAGAATGGGCAACCCCAAAACGGGTGTTCCCTGGACCTACCCGGACCGGCACCCCGGTTCAAACAAACCGGATGTCCACCCTTGGCGTCGCTGGACAGGTTCGGCGGCCAGCAGTAGTGTTTCAATCATTGGAAGGTGGCGGATATCGTCCGATGGACTTGATACTGCCGTCTTCTAGGACACGGGATCAGCGGGTTGCTGACAGCCAAGCGGAATAACAGGACCGCTTTGTCCAGGGGGACAATTGAGGAGACTGCGATGTCACTTGAGGACCACAAGGCGCTATCTCGCCGCCATATTCACCTGTGGGATGACGGCAGTACCGACAGTCCCGAAGAAATCTTTACGCCATCCTACGTCAATCATCAGGATTCGGACGTGGAGGGCGCCGGGGCGCGTGGATTGGAGGCTTTCAAGGATTTGGTGCGCGGCTATCACGAGGCCTTCTCCAACTCGCAAGTCAAGGTGCTGACGCAGATTGCCGAGGGCGACTATGTCGCCACGCGATGGCAGATTACCGCCACCAACACCGGCGACTACATGGACCTCGCCAAGGCGACCAACAAGTCAATGACCTGGACAGGCGTGCTGGTTGACCGCTTCGAAGGCGGCAAGATCGCCGAGACCTGGGTTGAATGGGATCAATACCGCTTCTTCCAGGGGCTGGGGATCGTGAAATAGCAGTGCCGTTGCCAGCGAGGTAGCGATCATTAGTCTTCGCCTTTGGCATTACGCCGCCATCCCTGGCAAGCCGATCGTGTGGCCAACGAAAGATGAGGTGAACACGATGGAGCCGCCGCCGCTCTCGCG
>JBCCER010000159.1:0-10276 GCA_039030175.1 Pseudomonadota bacterium | reverse complement strand
TGATCACCCAGCCTGCCAGCACTTTCGGTGCGGTATCCGGCAGACGCCCGCTAAGCCTCAGCAAAACCCCGATTGCAAGGCTCAACAGGATGAGTTCGATTTGCAGCATCGGCACCTTTCGAACGTTCTCCCACCTCTCAGCGTATGGTTTGCGGCGCTCTTGAAAGATATCCTTACGCTGAAACGCGAAGAGGGTGCCTGACGCTTGGTTGGGGTGCAACCGACGCGCTCGTTCGGCATGTCGGTTTGCCAACTGAGCAGATGTCGGACAGGGGCCTGGGCATGAAGCGCCGTCAGCGAGCCACTACCTGCCCTCTCAGTCGGCTTGCAAGCGAGTTATCGTGATCAAGAACTACTTTGCCCGATGCGCGGCTCTGTTCCTGTCAGCAGACGTTGAATGTTGGATCGGTGCCGCAAGATCACGTAAGCGCCGCCGGTAACTACCAATAGCTGGTAGGCCAGCGGCTCGTCCAAAACAAAGATCAGGCAAACGGCGGTTAGCGCCGCCAGCATCGAACTTAGAGAAACAATCCGGGAGATTGCCAGCACGAGACCGAAAACCGTCGCTGCGCCCAGCCCCACGGGCCAAGACATCGCCAGCAAGACGCCAAGGCCTGTCGCCGCTGACTTCCCTCCCGTGAATCTCAACCAAATCGAACGGCTATGCCCCAACAGCACAGCAAGTCCGGCCAACCCGACGCCCCATGGCACCCAGGTTTGCAAATCCGCCACGGTACTCGGTGCGACGGAGAGCAATTGGAAGAACCAAGGATAAAACCAGAGGGCAAAGGCAATCGCGCCCGCACCCTTCAGCACATCTACGGCGAGCACCACCAATGCCGGCCATTTTCCCAATGTTCGCAGGACATTCGTTGCCCCAGTAGATTTCGAGCCGTGCTCTCGGAGATCGATGCCCTTGAGCAGTTTTCCCGCCAGATAGCCGGTGGGCGTGGCGCCTAAAAGATAGGCGATCGCCGATCCGATGACGCCTGCCATCAAGATGATCAGGTAATAGTCCCAAGCTCCGGTATCGGCCACGGTTATTCCCCGGGCGACACCAAATCCGAAACGATCCCCGCGAACGACAGCGAACCGACGATCCAGCCTGGGGGGCCGGATACGCCGGTGATGGCTATCTTGGCGAACAGGATTGCAAGACGGACGGTCGCGGTGAAGGTGCGCGACAGGCGAGTGCACAGGGCGCTGTGGCCCGCGATTTCGGAGCGCGTGGCGCCGCCGGCGAACCATTGCTTGCCGTCTCGGTCGACCTGGAAGCGTGTGACGGCGTAAGCCTCGCCGTCTTCCCGGCGCGAGATTACCGGGTGGCCGAATAGGAGGTGGCGAATGGGGGCGAGGACGCGGCCGAGGGCCAGCACGGCCTCGCGCGCGCCGCGATAGATCAGCAGGGCGAGGTTCTTAATATGGCCGGCGAGGCTTTCGATCACCTCGACCACAGCGCGCACACCTCTGGCGATGGCGTTGCCGACCCGGCGCAGAAGCTTGCCGGCGCCGACCATGACCGAGCGGCCGAATTCCACAGCCTCCTCAAACAGGCGTTTGATGCCGTCGAACAGGCCGCCGAGAAAGGCCATGCCCCGTTGCGGACCCGCTTCCGCCCGGCCGGCCATGACGTTGCGGATCATCACCTCGTCGCCGGTCACGGGCGCCGAGGGGGCGAGGATGATGTCCGCCAGTTCGGGCAGCCAAATGGCGACGAAGTTGCGGCCAGCAGCCGATACCGGTCCGCGCCGGCCGATTTCGTTGTCGCCAATGGCCTCTCGCAGCGCCGCCATGGAGACATTGCCGATAAAGCCGTCCAGCCGGTCTGTGTAGTGGCCCGTAGCCCACAGGGCGTTTTGCACGAGATATTGCGCGAATTCCTCGACCGGCCGGGTGAGGTCGAGGCTGGTGCCGTCCTCCTCGAACCAGATCGGCGGCCCGAACGGCTCCATGCGAAAGCCTTCGCGCGGTTCGCCGCCGAACAACGTACGGCGAACCTTCCGCTGCTCCAGCCCTTTGAAAGTCACCTGCAGGTCGAAAACCAAGATCGGCGCCGCGTGCAGTTTGCCCTGGTCGGCACAGTCGCGCAGAAGCCCGGAAACGTCGCCGATCCGATCGAGCAGCCGCTCCCTCGGGTTCACCGATGTACCTGCGAAAATCGATTGGAGAATGTTGGCGCAGGCGATGACGCCGCGACCCATCTCGTCGCTATGGATGCCGTCAATCCCCGCTTCGTAGAAACCGAAGCTCTTCAGCCTGAATTGGGCGATACGGGCCAGCAGGCCGTCGGGCCGGTTCTCCAGGCCGCCGCCGATATCGAACTCGCCGTCGAGACTGGTGACAAGCCGCAATAGCTCCAGCAATAGCGGGTCGAGCTGGATTGCTTCGTTAACCCCAGTCGTCCGCGCACCGCGGTCCAGCGCCTCGGGCAGGCCGGCATCGACCTTGCGGCCAGTATCCTCGGCAAGCCAGCGCCACCCCTCGGCTGCGAACGTGCGGTAGCCTTCGGCCATCGCCGAGCCGTTGCCGGCCACCGCCGCCTTGGCAACCGTCTCGCTGATATAGCCGAGATTACGCAGATATTGCGCCGCCTCCGCCAGCCGGTCCCTGGGCTCGACAAAGACAATGGTCAACGGGTCGGCGTCCGTCGGCGGCGGCGGGGCGATCTCGGCCGAGGTGGCCATCTCGCTCAGCCGCTCAGCCAGGCCCCGTTCGAGTGCCTCCCGCAGATCGGGATCGATCAGCGCCATGGGTCAAGAAAACGCTAAGCGCGCTTATAGACCGGGGATAAAGCCTTTCAGCGCCTTCACCATGGCAACGCGGCCCTCGATAGAGGCCTGGACCAGTTCCTTGTGCGCCGTCACCAGGCTGGCCTCGCCCGGCGTTAGATCCTTGGCCACGAAATTCACGGCGTCCTTGTCAAAGGCGATATGCGTGTGGGCCACCAGCCGCAACTTGGCCGAGGCCTTATGCTCTTTGATCAGGTCGAACACCTCTTGCAGGTTCAGCTCTTCACCGGCGCCGGAGCCGGTGATGTCCACGTCGCCGGTATAGGTCGTGACATCGAGGCTTATCAGATCTCCGAAGAAATCGACGACCGCCTCACCAAATGAATCCGCCATATCGTCCCCTCCTCTTGCGTTCAATCAATCAGCCGGGCGCGCGTCGCCCTGCCGCCCGTTAGAACCAGTTCACGTGCCAAACCCGGTCGCGCTCTCGCCACGGGCGCGTGCCGGATAGCTGGTCGCGCGAATAGATCTTCAAAAGCTCGTCGCCAAACGTCGAGACGCCGTCGACCAGACCTTCCTCGTACTGAAAGTGCCACCATTCCGCGCCGCCCCAACTGCCACCATTCTCAAAGCTGCGGCGGGCGCGAATGCCTTTGAAGCCGTGTTCGGCGAACAGCTCGGTCAGGTTCAGAAAATGGTCTGTCACCGAGATACCTTTCACCCGGTCGAAATAGGTGACGCAGCTCTCGATCTTGCGCTTTTTCGGCAGCTTGGCGTCCGGGTTGTTGTCCTTTGAGCAGCGCGCGTAGATGGTATAGCGACGCTCCTCGATCCGGCTGGCCACGAACGGGTCCTTCTTGGCGTCGTTCATGCCGCTGCCGACGAACAGATCATGCGCCCGCCCGACATAATGCATGGAGACCGCGCTGCGGTTGGCCGAGACCTTGGCGCCCAGATGGCGCACCCCGCCGGACGAGGTGAGAAGACCGCCCGCCGCGCGCACCGCCTCATAGACCTTGTTATAGGCGTCGGCCACATCGTTGCGCAGTTGCGAGCGGTCATAGCCGTCGCCGACCGGGTCGGCCGGCACCCGCACCAAACTGTAGGTCAGCGGCGCGACCGAAGAACCGTCGAGACCGGCCGAGGAGAGTTCCAAGTTCCGCTGCTGCCAGGCCTCTTGCAGGGCGCCCATGGTTGAGGGGCCGACGATGCCGTCGGCATAAAGCCCTTCGGCCTGCTGAAACTCGATTACCGCGGATTCCGTCTTCGGCCCATAATCGCCGTCCGTCACCAACTCTTCGCGCACCGGCTCGGCCTCGTTGAAGTTCCAGGCGGCATAGCCGAGGAACTTCAACATCTCCTGCACCGACCGTACCCTTGGGCCCTTCGAGCCCACCCTCAGCAAAGCCATGGAACCCTCCCCTTCATCACCAGGCGCTGTCGCCCGGCCTTACCCGATAGCCTGCCACAAAAGCCTGCATCAGGGCGCGTGAATTGCGCGTTAAGCTATTGTTGCGAGGTGGCGATGGGTCAAGAGGGGCGAGTAAGCATGGCCCGAATCCCTGGCGAAAAGACAATCAGTGTCGCTGGTCCTCGCACCCCAAGCGGCGGATTACACTCGTGTCCACGCGGCGGTGACGGTCGGCCAGTGGAAACAATGCTCGCGCCTAAGTGCGACGGCTCGAATTTCGTCCGGCAGGCTTTGGATTTCGGCTTCCGTCGCAACCCCAAGACTGACCCCCATGGGGCCGAATCCGGCAACCGCCTTGGCCAGCATCGGGTCGTCGCTGGCGACTTCGTAGCGCCCCTCAATATCCGAACCATGGGGCATGGGCAGTCCCGCCGCGCAGAACCATTCCCCAAGGCGAACCCCGGCGTCGAGCGGCCTGCCGGCGGCCGACAGCGTACCGTTCAAGATCTCCATCCCTCTCTCCAGAACCGGGTCCGACGGGGCGACCCTCATCGTATCCATGACATAGTCCATCGCTACCAAGGTGCCGCCTTTCTTGGTCAGCGCGGCCAGCCGGCGAACCATCTCAACCGGGTCGTCCATATGGAGTAGCAGAAAGCGGCAATAAACGAGGTCGAACGGCGCGCCAGGCACGCTTTCGCCGTCCAGCAAGTTGGCCGCGTGAAAGTGAAAGTCGCCGTTTTCCTCTTCACGCAGACGCTCGATCCCGTAGGCCCCGACATGCGGATCGATATCGACACCCGTTACGGACCCGTCAGGCCCGACGATTCGCGCCATCAGGCGCATCACTTCGCCCGGCCCGCAGCCGGCATCCAGCGCGGTCATGCCCTCGGCCAGCCCGGCGGCCTTCAAGACCCGATCGGTCAGGGGTGCCCAGACCAATGCCTGATCACGCAACCGTTCATACTCGCTTACAGTCCGGGAAAGGACGTAGCCGTCCTCGTTTTCGGGCTCTGCCACCTAATGCCTCCATAAGATGTGGGGTTGGCCGCCAGTCGCAGCGGCCCGCCGATGAACAATCGACCGCGGGCAGTTCAGAGGCCGATTACACCTGTGTCAAGCCGAGCCTTAGGTTGGCCCGGGGGAACCGCGCGGTATCGCGACTAAAGGTCTGGGGCGAACCGGAGAATTAAACCATCGACGCCCAGCACTTCCGGCTCGGTTTCCCTGAGCATGACGCGGCCGTCGACGGTCGAGGTTTCGACATTGCCGTCGATGCGAATGTATCCGCCGACAGCAAGCCCACCGTCCTGCAATACGGCGATGTCGTTAAAGGCGCTCGCACGCGGGTGGCCGGCAAGACCTATGTACCAGAGCACCTGCCGTTCCTCGTCCATCCGGGTCATGAATGCCATTTCATGCCCATCCTCAGCAGGTGTGATGTAGCCGGCGAACGCCAACCCGCCATCGGGCAGGGTTTCGACCGACCGGATGCTTGAGGACCAAGCGTCGTCCAAGGTGACTTGGGAATACTGCTCGCCGTCCTGGTCGACGAAATCGACGGTGCCCATGGTCCGGTCCCGGCCAAGCGTTACAAACCCGGCAAGCATGAAACTCCCATCCGGCCGGACTGCAGCGGCAGTGAGCCGGCCGAACCCTTCATATTGCCGGTCCCAGACGACCGACCCATCAAGGTCAAGAACCGCAGCCCAATGGTGCTCTTCCTCCGTCGTGCCGTTCCACCCAACAATCAAGAACCTGTCGTCGGACAAGGGAACAAGCTGCGAGATTCCGCGATCCTCAGGCCCATCAAACAGAAAGTCTCCGACGCGCGTCCCCGTGGCGTTGTACCGGATGATCAGCGCATCCAATGCGGTCGTCCCTTCAGGGGCGTAGGACTTAGCCAGCAGAAACCCACCGTCGGCCAAGGCCATCAGGCTGGTGTTGGTTTGCGACATCGGAGGCAGAACGATCGGCTCGGACAGGCCGCTTTGCGATCCATCGGCCCCATAGAGCACGACATAGCCGATCGTCGGTTCCCCAGGGTAAAACTGCTCCATGGACATGGCGATGCGGCCGTCGGTCAAGATGGCAACGTCGCTGGTCTGCGTGCGCAGCTCATCGAAGGCCGGAAAGTAGTTCATGAACTGCTCACCCGCCTCGTTAACCCCCACGATGTGGCCCGTGGTGTCGTCCCCCCGATTGGAACCGACGGCAACCAAACGCCCATCGCGCGCCGCGAGTCCGGTGATGGATTGAAACCCTGGCGTTTCGCTCTGCCAGGTCCACTGAATTGGCGGCTGTTGCGCCAGCGCCGTACCGGCCATGGCGAAAATAAGCGCCAGGAGTTGGCAACCCAAGACAGCCCACGAAATGGCCTTCATATCCAACCCCCACTGTTTGGGCGCGCAAGCCGCCACCGGTCTTCCATCAGCTCATTATGGTCCAGAAACTCATGTACGCAATCGATCGCGAACTCCGCACCCGGTGCCGTCACCTTTTGCCACCCTTCATTGAACGCCGAAATCTGGCGGGGGGTTGCCCCGCGTGGCGAAGGAACACTCGATGGAAGGCCGGCACATCAGTGTATCCGACATCCAGTGCGACGTTGGCTACGCTGGTCTCGGTATCGGCCAGCAATGTCTTGGCTTGTTCGATGCGCAGCTTTTGCAGGTAGTCGGTGAGGCTGAGACCGGTAGCGGCCGAGAATCTGCGTTGCAGGCTGCGGGGTGACAGACCGAGCTGTCCCGCAATCTTTGCAACAGGTAGGCTACTACGAAGGTCGCATTCCAGAATGGCCTGCGCCCTGAGAATCTTGGCGTCACCATGGTCGGTAACCGGCTGAAAACGCTGAAACCTTCGCTGATCGCGGCGCCCTGGATCGACCACGAAATGTCTAGCGGTGGACAGCATTGCCTGATGCCCGACCAGACGTTCGATAACGATCAGGGCGAGGTCGATCCAGGCCATGAGACCGCCGGCCGTCACCAGGTCGGAGTATTCGATGACCAACCTGTCGGTCTCGACCGCTAGATCCGGCCAGCTCTTGCGGATCTCGGCCACAATTCCCCAATGGGTGGTTACCGGCCGGCCGGCATCGACCCCGGCGGCGGCGACCCAGACCACGCCAACACACGCCGAACAGATCGGCACGCCATTCGCCGAACACCGTTGCAACCACTGGCCGATCCAGGGGGAGCCGGTCGGCTCCGGCGGTTCAGCAGCGGGCGGCAAGATGATCGCAGCGGCCCTTGCAGGAATGTCTCCTTCCTTGGCAACTGTGATCGGTTCCAGGCCCGCATGGGACAGAATGTCGGTCAGTCCCAGAACCGAGGATTGCAAGGCACCTGGATAAGCCACGATGACTGGGGCAGTTCGTTTGGGCATTCGATTGGCGTAATCTGCAAAATCATTGTCGTTTGCGACAATAGGCGATGAGCGATGTCTCGGCCATATCTTCCGCACCGAACGCGAGGAGATGGATATGAACACACGGACTCACAGCCTGAAGATCGGCGACATCGAGGTGACTGTCTTGAATGACGGCCAGCTCTCGCTGCCCACCGGGTTCTTCTCGAATCTGCCTGACGCCGTCGCGGCCGGGCTCGGCGACCACCTGACAGTCGGTGCCAGTCTCTGGCTCGTGTGTAGCGGAGACCAGCGCATCTTGATCGACACAGGCTCGGCCGAAGCTTTGAAACAAATGTTCCCCGAGTCGGGGAAGGCTTGGAGCAGTCTATCGGGCGAATCCCCAACTGATATCGTCCTTACCCACATGCATGCCGATCACATCGGGGGGCTGTCTGACCCGGCCGCCTTTCCTGGCGTCAAGATTCACGTCGCCCGGGCAGAGTGGAAATTTTGGACGCAAGAAGGACTGGCGGATGCGATGCCCGAGGACATGCGCCCGATGATCGCGATGATCCAGCAGGTCGCCATGGGGATAGCCGATCGTATCGTGCTTCACGATGGCGAAACCGAACTCGCCCAGGGCATGCATCTGATCGATTTACCCGGCCACACGCCAGGCCACTAAGGCGTGCGCGTCAGCGCCGATGGCCAGACGCTGATGATCATCGGCGACGCAATCATCTCCGAGGCACTGCAAGTCGCCAATCCCGAGATTACCTATGCGCTCGACGGAGATGCTGACCAGGCCGTCGAAACGCGGCGAGCCCTTCTGCGGGACTGCGCAAGTGGGCAGATCACGATCGCCGCTACCCATTTCGCGTTTCCAGGCCTGGGAACGGTAACGGCGGACGACGGTACCGCCTACCGCTTCAATCCGCTTTAACCCGTGCAGGAGCGTCCAACTGGCCGGTGGTTTTACCCCACGCGCCGATCAGCCAACGGTCTTGAGTCCATATCCATCCCCGCGCAGGATCGCTGTTGCAGGCGTTTCAGGTCCGAAGACCGGCGTCATTGAACGAAGGTGAGGATTCGCCACCCAGGTTATGAAGACCGAGTTCGACTACATCATCGTCGGCGCCGGGTCCGCCGGCTGCGTGATGGCTAATCGGCTGTCGGCGGACCCGGCGGTCACCGTGTGCCTCGTCGAGGCCGGGACGAAGGCGCAATCGATCTTCATTCGGATGCCAGCAGCGCTGACCTTCCCGATTGAGAGCAAGACCTACAATTGGATGTATGCCAGCGGGCCCGAACCGCATCTGAACGGGCGGCGCATCGGCCAGGCGCGCGGCAAGGGGCTTGGCGGCAGTTCCTCCATCAACGGCATGGTTTTCGTCCGTGGCCACCCCAAGGATTATGACGGCTGGTCGGATTTCGGCGTCGAGGGCTGGTCCTACGAAAATTGCCTGCCCTACTTCAAAATGCTGGAGACCTTCAAAGGTCCGGCACATCCGCTGCGCGGGACGGACGGGCCAATCAGCGTCACCCAGAGCCGCGCCGCGCACGTCTTCTACGAACGCTTCTTGGAGGCCGGCACTCAATTCGGTCTTTCCCACGCTCCCGACTACAACGCACAGGATTTGACGGGTACACATGTAACCCAGGCGACGATCCGTAACGGCGTCCGCTCCAGCGCGGCGGAAGGCTATCTGTTCCCAATCTCGGATCGGAAGAACTTGACTGTTCTGCCGGACACTTTCGTGGAATGCCTATCGCTGGAGGGTCAACACGCCGTCGGCATACGAGTGAATGGGCCCTCAGGCGCCACCGAATTGCGGGCGTCGCGCGAAGTCATTCTGTCGGCCGGGACTATCGCGTCTCCCCAGATTTTGATGCTGTCCGGAATAGGCTCCGCCGATCATCTACGCGCGCATAGCATCGACGTCGTCGCGGACCTGCCCGGCGTCGGCGAGAACCTGCAAGACCATGTCGTCGCCCCGCTGCGCTACCGGTGCGATCGGCCGGTGTCGGTGAAGGCCCAGCTGGGCCTTATCGGCCGCGCGCGTCTGGGCGCCCAATGGCTGCTCACCAAGCGCGGGCTCGGCGCCTCCAACTTCTTCGAGGTCGGTGCGTTCTTCGGCACGGACACCGGCGAAGCCTACGCCAACATGCAGCATGAATTCTTGCCGTTCCTGGCCGATTTCCAGGATGGCAAGGTGGTGCTGGGCGACGGCTTCCAGTATTTCGTCAGCCAGATGCGGCCCCACAGCCGGGGAAGGTTGCGCCTGAATGGTAGGGACCCGCGCCAGCACCCCAGTATCGTCTTCAATTATCTCGATGACCTCCGTGACGTGACCGAGATGCTGGCCGGCATCCGGATGACCCGCGAAATGGCAGCCCAAGGGGCATGGGACGAATTTCGGGATGCAACGCTGGACTCCGACCTGGAAGACGCCTCCGACGATCAGATGTTTGAATGGCTGCGCGCGAACGCAAACACCGAGCACCATCCGGTCGGCACCTGCCGAATGGGAACCGACGAGATGGCCGTGACCGATGCGCTTGGCAAGGTCCACGGCGTCGATGGGCTGCGGATCGTCGACGGCTCGATCATCCCGCGCATCCCAACCGCCAATATCCAGGCCCCGATCATGATGGTGGCCGAGCGCATCGCGGATCTGATAGTCAGCTAGTGAGGGGCGCGCTCCAGTCGCCCCCGTCACCTTTCGCGCCTAAGATCAATTCGGCGAGTCGGCGGTAAGTGAGGTTTTCTCGATTGGTGACACAT
>JBCCER010000158.1:0-10429 GCA_039030175.1 Pseudomonadota bacterium | reverse complement strand
GCTTGGGCAAGCGCCGCCAGTTGGGCGTCGACGCCTTGACCCAAGGGATCGGACGGCGTTTCGTCAAGGGCGTTGCGCAAAAGGATCGTCGCGCCAGACGGCGACAATTGTCGGAGGCGGGCAGCCGGCAAGCCCGCTTCCGCGCCTTGACGACTGATGATCCGCCAGAGGGGCGGTGCAATCTGCTGATCCAGAAAGGGTGGCTGATCGCTGGCGAAATAGTTCCAGACGATAGCGTCGAAATCGTCCGGCTCCTCAGCCGAGACTTCTGTCGCGAGCAGATTGACCCCAGGCAACAATCCCGATGCCGTCCGCACCACCGCGTCGACCCCAGGTCCGTCTACATGCTGCGTTCCGACAAGGTAGATGATCGGCATGGAGGCATGATCAAGCCGCCAAACCAAACCCTCTGTGAAGCGTTCGCTCGGCGCCGTAGTAACGGTTTCGGGTCCGGAATTTGCCGAAACGCAGGCGGTGACCGCTAAGCAAACGAGCGCGAGTACAATAAGACGAATCGAGGACCGAATTTGCGCCACGATATCTCCCATGGTCGATTGCGACCGTGTCGAACAGTGGTCCCCTCGTCGACAATAGCGAAGTCTCCCGATAATCAAAGCACCATGGTGCGGAAGAGGTTAGGTTCGCCTTGCAACAGCTAGGCGCCGCACCGAGCAGTTGCAGGATTGCCAACAGAGGCACACAATAGGGCGCCAAATCGTTACGGGCCGGGATAAGAAGCCTGATCGGTGGGAGGATACGCAATGTCCGGATCGGTGCTGATCGCGGAAGACGAGCCGTATATTCTCGAATCGCTGATGTTTTTGATGTCGCGAGCCGGCTACCGCGTGCGCGCGGAGCGGGATGGGGCCAAGGCAGTCGAGGCCGCAATTCAAAGCCGGCCGGATCTCCTGATCCTCGATATCATGATGCCGACCCTCAACGGATTCGAGGCGCTTAAGCAGTTGCGCGCGACCCCAGGGTTGGAAGCGCTGCAAGTGCTCGTCCTGACGGCAAAGGGACAGGAGGCCGACCGCCAGGGCATGATGGCCCTAGGCGCCGATGGGTTCATCACCAAGCCCTTTTCCAACCAAGATCTTCTGACCACCGTGAAGGCTCTTATCTCCGGCGAGCCGGCGCCGGAAGGACAAGCCCAACCGGACGACGGATGAGCTTGCGAAACCGCATACGCGACCTCGCCGTCATCTTGCCGGTCGGCGCGTTGGCGATTTTCGTACCGCCCTACATACGTGTTTTCGATCAGCCTATGACGCTGCTCGGGATACCGCTTTTGCTGTTTGCGATATTCGCTGCCTGGTTGGTCGGTATCGTATTAACGATGTCGCTGTCGCGGATGCTGGCCAGGGAATTGCCGGACGAGGACCAACTCGCCGAACCGGCAGACATCGGCACCGAACCGGACCGCTGATCCATGCTGTCATCCGGTTTCGTCGTCATCGTTGCAACGCTGTACTTGGGCGGCCTATTCGTCCTTGCGTTCGTCAGCGACCGGCGGGCCGCCAGGGGGGCCGGCAGCTTTGTCAGTTCACCAGTCGTCTACACCTTGTCGCTCGCGGTCTATTGCACCTCTTGGACGTTCTACGGTGCCGTGGGTTCGGCAGCGCGCAACGGGCTAGAGTTTCTGACCATCTATCTCGGTCCCACGGTCGTGCTGATGGGCTGGTGGTTCCTGCTGCGCAAGCTAGTGCGGATCAGCAACGCGCAGAGGATCACTTCAATCGCCGATTTCATCTCCGCCCGCTATGGCAAGAGCGGCGGTATCTCGGCGCTGGTCACGATCATCGCGCTGATCGGCATCACGCCGTACATAGCGCTACAGCTCAAGGCAGTCGCCGCCAGTTTTGACGTTTTGGTGCGCGATGCACCCACTGCCGTCGCAGCCGCGCCGGGTGCGGGCCTCCTCGCCGATACCGGCTTTTGGGTGGCGGTATCGATGGGCGCTTTTGTCATCCTGTTCGGCACCCGCCATATCGGTGCGCGTGAACGGCACCCAGGCATCGTTGCCGCGATTGCCGTTGAGTCGATCGTCAAGCTGTTTGCCTTTATCGCGATCGGCTTGTTCGCGATCTACGGGCTGCATGACGGCGTGCGCGATCTGTTCGAAAGTGCGGTGGCCGACGAAAGACTGCAGCAGATGTTCACTCTGCCGGACGGTTTTGAGGGCCGTTGGATCACCACTTTGTTCCTGGCGGGCGCCGCCATGGTCTGCCTGCCGCGGCAATTCCAAGTGATGGTGGTTGAAAACGCGGATGAACGACATCTATCGACTGCGTCCTGGCTGTTCCCGCTCTATCTGATGCTGATCAGCCTGTTTGTCGTGCCAATCACGATTTCGGGCATGACCAGCCTTCCAGCAGACGCGAACCCTGACCTGTTCGTGCTAACGGTACCGCTTTCCTCAGGCCAAAACACACTAGCCCTGCTTGCTTTCATCGGCGGCCTGTCAGCGGCGACCTCGATGGTCATCGTTTCCTCGATCGCGCTGTCGATCATGATCTCCAACCATCTGGTCATGCCGATCTTGCTGCGCTTGCGCTTCTTCAATAGACCGCAAGCCGCGAACCTATCAGCCACGATCTTGACCGTGCGGCGGGTTTCCATCGCTTCGATCCTGCTGCTCGGGTTCGTCTATTACCGGATTACCGCGTCAGGCAATCCGCTGGCCTCGATCGGGTTGATCTCCTTTGCCGGCGTCGCACAGTTCCTACCCGCCCTGATCGGCGCGATGTTCTGGTCGCGCGGCAATCGGCATGGTGCGATGGCCGGTCTGATCGCCGGTTTTGCGGTTTGGGTCTACACATTGATCGTTCCCAGTCTCGCCGGTGCCGGTTGGGCCTTCCACGATTTGGCGGAGTATGGACCCTGGGGTCTTGCCTTCTTACGACCCACCGAACTGTTCGGCGTTCAGGGTCTCGACGTGCTGGTTCACGGCGTGTTGTGGAGCATGACGGCGAATGTCGTCGCCTACGTCTTCGTCTCGGTATTGACCGAACAGTCGCCGCTGGAAAGCCTGCAAAGCGCCCTTTTCGTCAACGCCTTTCGGCCCGACGGCGCGCGGATGCTTGACGCGGTCCAACGGTCAGCCACCGATCGAGACGTCTATCGCCTGGCCCAGCGTGTCTTGGGTTTGGAGAGAGCCAAGCGCATCTTCGATGACTATTCCAGGCGCGGTGACCCGACACCGCAGGCGCCAGGGTCGAACGACGATTCGCTTATCACCCGCGTGGAACGCGAGTTGGCCGGCAGCGTCGGCGCCGCTTCGGCGCGCTCGTTGGTCTCCCAGATCGTCAAGGGCGAGACGATCAGCGTGGAATCCGTGATCGACATCCTCGACCGCACGCAACAGGCGATCAATACCAGCAAGGCCCTGGAGGTAAAATCCCGAGAGCTAGAGGAAACGGCGCAACAGCTTCAGCGCGCCAATGACGAGCTAAAGAAGCAGGACCGGCTGAAGGACGACTTCCTGAGCCGCGTCAGCCACGAGTTGCGCACACCGATGACGTCAATCCGCTCCTTCTCGGAAATCCTGATTTCATCCCCACCCACCGATAGCGCCGACGCGCGCAGATTCCTGGAGATCATCCAGCAGGAAAGCGAGCGCCTTACCCGTCTGCTCGACCAAATCCTCGATCTCAGCCGGTTGGAGGAAGACGGCGAACTCGGCCGGCTTCATGCGGTCGACAGCCTTGAGGTGGTCGAGGATGCCGTCGCCACCATGCGCGGTGAGGCTGAGAGCCAAAACGTGTCGCTATCAATCAGTGACGCGGCCGTCCGGGCTTTCGTCTCGGCAGACCCGGATCTTCTTAAGCAGGTGCTGGTCAACCTTTTGTCCAACGCCATCAAGTTCAACGACAGCGTTACCCCCAGGGTATGGGTCGACATCGAGACCGGGCAGGACGGTCAGGCCCGTATCCTCGTGTCCGACAACGGTTCGGGCATCGCCGATGACGAGCGCGAGATCATCTTCTCGAAATACACACGCGGCTGGAATGTCCAGTCGGCAAGGGCCTCTGGCACGGGGCTAGGGCTTGCCATCTCGCGTCAGCTGATGGAGCGAATGGGCGGCGTCCTTCGTCTTGACCACAGCTCTGCGGAGGGTGCACGGTTCGCCGTAATACTTCAGATTGCCGAAGCGGCACATGACGGACAGGAGTCTGAGTCAGAGCCCTCGCTTCGCCGAGCGTGAGGCCCGCCAACTAACCGCCGATAACCGACAGCGCGAACCGAATGATCGCGGCATTCATAATGTCGATGAAGAAAGCGCCGACCAGCGGCACGATCAAGAAGGCCTTGGGCGACGGACCGAAACGGTTGGTGAGGCTGTCCATGTTTGCAATCGCGACGGGCGTTGCCCCTAGACCGAGGCCGACAAAGCCGGACGTGATGACGGCGGCGTCATAATCCCGCCCCATGGCCCGGAAAACCACGAACACAGCAAATACATACATGATTGCCACCTGCACGATCATGACGATGACGATCGAGATCGCGGCCTCTGCCAGCAGCCAAAGCTGCATGCTCATCAGGCTCATGCTCAGGAAGATGTTGAGGCTGACATCGCCGAACTTGTCGATTGTGTAGCGGTGAATGCGAAACCGAAAGATGTCCGCCAAATTGGCGATAACGATGCCCACGAACATTGATGTCAAAAACCCGGGTAACACAAATCCTTCTTCCGACAGGAATCGGTTGACGAGGTCGCCCAACCCGATGCAGATCGCCAATACCAAGATGGCGGTTAGGAGATTGACCAGATCGCCCGCAGACTCAGCGCTCTCAGTCGGAACATCGATGATCGAGGTTGTCCGGCCTTCCGGCCCATGCAGATTGCGCTTGGCGATCAGCCGGCCGGCCAAGGGTCCGCCGATCAACCCGCCGGCAATCAAGCCGAAAGTGGCAAACGCAACACCGATTTCATTGGCGCCAATCAGGCCGATCGCCTCGGCCTCGGCCCCCCAGGCAATCGCGGTACCGTGTCCGCCTGCCAGGGAGATGCTGCCGCCCATCAGCCCGAACCCCGGGTGAACGCCCAACGCGGTCGCCACGCCGATGCCCGCCAGATCCTGAACGATCAGAAAGACGCCCGCGATGATCACCAAAATGACCAAGCCGATGCCACCCGCCTTCAATGTCGAAAACTTGGCGGCGAGGCCCACCGTGGAGAAAAACGCCAAAAGCAGATAGTCGCGCAAGACCAGGTCAAAGCTGATCTCCAGATTGGCAAATTCGCGAATAAGAAGCAGGACGAAGCTGCAGATCAGCCCGCCGGTAACCGCCGGCGGAATATAGTTGTCGCCCAGAAACTTGACCTTGCGGTTCAAGTAGAGCCCAAGGAAGAGCACGAAGATGCTGAGGATCAGCCCATCGCCGATATCGATGTGAAAGGTGCTGATAGCCTGGTCAGGCATGAACGGCTCCTCAGGTCCCCGTGTTGCAACGATCGGCCCACCGAACGGGACCAAAGGCATTCCTGAAAAATAGCCGCATAAAGGCCAAAAATGCCACACCTCGTATCGGGTGGCGGCCCATCGTCAAACGGGTATCATGGCAGCACCTGACCCGATCGGCGGCGACATCCCCCATGATCCGCGCTGTGCTTTTCGACCTAGACGAAACCCTGCACGACCGAACCAGCTCGCTGCGGGCATTCCTGACCGACCAATTCACGAGGCACTCGCGGCTTCAGAGGGTCGAATGTGACGACTTCATCGACAAGTTCTTGACGCTGGACGAGCGGGGTCGCGCCTCGAAGGCAGTCGTTTACCCAAATCTCTTGAAGGCGCTCGGCATCCTCGAAGACGAAACAGAGCGAAAGTCTCTTGGCGAGACCTTGTTTGGGGAGTTTGACAATGGGTTTCACCGATTTGCTCACGCGTTTCCGGGCGTTGACGATCTTCTTGCCGCGCTAAGGAGACAAGACATCAAAAGCGGCATTGTCACGAACGGACGGACCGAGCATCAGAAGCTGAAGCTGCGGGCGCTCAATCTGCCGCAGCGGGTCGATGCGATATTGATATCGCAGGCCGAAGATGTCTGGAAGCCGGATCGAGAGATCTTCGAACGGGCCGCGGCGCGGCTCGGCGTCACGGCCGACGAATGTGTCTTTGTCGGCGATAGTCCGCTTTACGACATATCAGGCGCGGCTCGTGCCGGGATGCGCCCGATCTGGTTTCCAAATGGCTCTGTCTGGCCTGACAATTTGCCACGCGTCGACTGCCCGGAGATCGCCCATATCGACGAGGTGTTACCGTTGGTCGATCGGATGTCATCGGCCGGCTAGTGCGGCATCGCCAAAGCAGATGAACCCCTAGTCCTCCCAGTCCAGCGATCCGATCGACACATCGCCCACTGCCCAACCGGTATTGGCAAGCGCAAAGGCCATGCCCTGCTGTGTCCCGCTGGTCAGCGCTAGGCCGATGGCCGCGATCCGCCAGGGCAGTCTCGCCCACATGCTGGTCGCCAGCGGCTTTTGTTCTTTGGTACCGCCCGGCACCCAAAAAATGGCTGGATCGACGATGTTGGCATTGATCCACGTGATCGGACGATCGAGGAGCAATTCAAAAAGCACCGGCAAAATCCCTTTCGTCGGGTGAATCAACCCACCGACCCATCCGATCGCTGGGTCATTGTACTGCCGTCCGGCGCGATACCTGGCCGTTTCAAAGATGCCGCCCTGATAGGTGAGGAGGCTAGCCGCGACCACATAAAGGCCGGTGGCGGTTGTGATCACGCTGAGACCAATACTCACGGCGTGGGAAGCGCCAAGGTCGGATCGGATCTCTTCGATGCCGAACGCGGCTAAGGCAAAACCGCCGAAGGCCAAGGCCAATCCGCCCGTCTTGAACAGGAAGGGGTTGTCGCGGCTTTGGCGAAGGAAGCCAGAGGCAACCACGAACGAGGCGGCGGACGCCGTAATCCAACTCGTATCGCTGGACAAAGCGAACACCAGGATAGTCACGGACAGCAGGACAATCGCAGATCCGCAGAGGTTGTTGGCTATCGTGCCGCAGTGACGATTTGCAAGATGCTGCAGCCCGGGAACCGCCAAGATCACGATTCCCAATGTGATGGTCACGAACCCGTCCGGATAGTTTCGCGAGAGGGCTAGGATTTTGCCGACGACACCCAACTCGGCATTGGCCAAAACGCCGCCCGTCTCGGCGATAAATCGCTCAAAACCGCCGGCGCCGGCGATCGTCGCCAGAAGGTTGCCCCCTTCGTATCCCCAAAACTGAAGATCGAGATTGTTTCGCTTGACGAACGTACCGACCGCGTTCACTTGAACACCCACCCGGTTGGCGCCTGAACGCAGCACGTCGTGCCGGCATCATCGTCCGCAGGCCCCGCACAGCCGTTGGACGCGTTGCTCTTCATTGACATGGTTTCCCCCTGAAGGACCATGATAGCCATGCAGAATTGCAATTGGAAATCTGCATGACCCTTTCTGGGGATCGAATGTCAATGTTCCGTCATTTTACGCCACATAGGTCATCGTCGCGGGCAAGATTCAGCGAATTTTCCCTCGTCAGATGCGACAGGCCAATTCACTTTTTAGATGCAGGTTTGTTTCCTCGACATGTATCGACTAGCGTGAGGTCCAATGAGTCACGAGACCAGAGATCTGCTTGCCGACGCCGCGAAACGGGCTGTGGATTATCTTGATGGATTGGACGAAAGATCCGTCAGCCCGCAACCGGGCGCGTCGGAACGATTGATGCAGGCCATTGACACCGGCCTGCCCCAACAACCGGTCAAGGCAACCGAGATCATCGATACGCTCGACAGATTCGGGTCGCCCGCGACCGTCGCCAGCGCCGGCGGACGATATTTCGGCTTCGTGACCGGCGGTGCCCTACCCGCAACCGTTGCCGCACAATATCTAGCGGGCGCTTGGGACCAGAACAGTTTCAGCTTTGTCAGCTCCCCCGCCATCGCCTGTTTCGAAACGGTCGCGCTTCGCTGGGTGAAAGAGGCCTTGGGTTTGCCTTCCGGCTCCGAGGGCGCACTGGTCACCGGCGCGACCATGGCGAATTTCACCTGTCTTGCCGCGGCACGAAACTGGGGGCTGGATAAGGTCGGCTGGAATGTCGACCGTGACGGATTGTTTGGCGCACCCGACCTCTCGATCTATGTCGGCGAAGAGGCCCACGCCACGCTGTACAAGGTGCTGTCCATGCTGGGGCTGGGCCGTGATCGGGTCCACCGCCTGCCCGCAGACGATCAGGGCCGTATTCGTGCCGACGGGCTGCCAGCGATTGAGGGCCCGGCAATCGTCTGCATCCAGGCCGGCAACGTCAATTCAGGCGCCTTTGACCCAGCGCCGGAGATCATCCGCTGGGCGCACCAATCGGGTGCCTGGGTCCATGTCGATGGCGCGTTTGGCCTCTGGGCCCTCGCCTCCCCTGATCGGGCGCGGCTTGCCACCGGCTATGAAGCTGCTGATTCCTGGGCAACGGACGCCCATAAATGGCTGAACGTACCGTACGACTCAGGTGTTGCCCTTGTTCGCGAACCAGCGGCTTTGGCCCGCGCGATGTCGATTACGGGCGCCTACCTGACACCCAGCGATCAACGCGACGCGATGATGTTCACGCCAGATAGTTCGCGCCGCGCCCGCGCGGTCGAGATTTGGGCAGCGCTTAAATCACTTGGACGGACGGGCCTCGCCGACCTCATCGATAGAAACTGCCGGCACGCGCATGCGATCGCGAATGCCCTTCGACAAGAAGGCGTCGAGGTCCTGAACGATGTCGAACTCAACCAGGTGGTTGCCGCGTTTGGCGATGACGCACGAACGCACCGGGTTATGGATCTCGTGCAACGCTCCGGCGAGTGCTGGTGCGGCGGGACGGTCTGGCGGGGCCGCGCGGCAATGCGGATTAGCGTTAGTTCCTGGGCAACGACAGATCGGGACATCGAACGATCGATCGCCGCGATTATCGAGGCGCATCGCAGCACTTAGTATGGGAAGTCCGTCCACACGCCAACTTCCGAACGATCGGTCAAGTTTCCCGAACCTCTGATCATTCTTTACCCAAAGGCTTCGTTCTATCTGTCGTGTGCGCCTGGACGACAAAGGCGCGACATCGCACACGCCAAGGAGCCTTCCATGAAGATCACAGCCTCGCTCATCGCACTTGCGATCGGCGTTTCCCAACTCTCCACCAATGCAGCGGCACAGTCGCCGGCGGACTTAAACGATCTCGAGATCGCCCATGTCGCCTACACCGCGGACAATATCGATATCCGTTATGCGCATCTGGCGCTGGCGATTTCGAGCAACCCAACGGTACGCGATTTCGCCGAAACGATGATCCGCGACCATACGGCGGTGAACGATCAAGCGCTCGCCCTGCTCGCCGAGCTGGACGCGCAGCCCCAGGACAATTTCCTTAGCCAGGCGCTGTTGGAAAATGCCGAGATCACCATCGACGAGCTTAGCGCGCTGCGCGGCGCCGAGTTCGACCGCCGCTATGCGGAAAACGAGCTGGCCTATCACCAGGCGGTCAATGAACTGGTCGGCGAAACCTTCCTGCCCAACATCGAAAATGAGCAGGTGCTTGCCCTGTTCGAAGCCGGCCTCAACATCTTTCAAGGCCATGAGCAGCACGCGCAGATGATGGTAGAAAGTCTCAACTGATGGCGCGCGTTACGAGGCGGGCATTGTCAGCCCGGCTTTTAATCGGTGTCGCGGCGGCCTTTTCCGCTGCGGCACTTCCGTCCGGTTTGATTATTGGATTGGCCAGCGCCCAACATAGGGACGGGCACGATGCCCAGGTCGGCGGCCGAACAACGCATCACGTTGATATCCACAATTTTACCTTCTCGCCCGCCAACCTGCGTGTCCGTCCTGGCGACACCATCATCTGGACAAACCGCGATATCGCCCCCCATACGGCAACGGCAGACGATGACACCTGGGACACGGGTGCCCTTCGCCAAAACGAGAGTGCCAGCCTTGTCGTCACGGAAGACATGCACTCCACCTACTATTGCCGTTTCCATCCTATGATGACGGCAGTATTGGAAATCTTGGTCGAGGGATGATCGCTGGAAAGGCTTATCAGGTTACCTCTATGAGTTGCAGAAGGTATCGTCCGTAGTCGGTCTTAGCGAGCGGCGCGGCCAAGCGGGCAAGCTGATCGGCGTCGATAAAGCCTTGCAAGTAGGCGATTTCTTCGACGCAGGCGATTTGGAGCCCCTGCCGTTTTTGGACCGTGCGGACAAATTCCGACGCTTCCAACAGCGCTTCATGCGTGCCCGTGTCAAGCCAGGCGTAGCCGCGCCCCAGCCGCTCGACCGTTAGCTCGCCGCGATCAAGATAGGCGCGGTTGAGGTCCGTGATCTCCAACTCGCCCCTCGCCGAGGGCGTAAGGTCAGCCGCGAGTTCCGAAGCTTTGCGATCGTAGGC
>JBCCER010000157.1:0-10436 GCA_039030175.1 Pseudomonadota bacterium | reverse complement strand
CGGATCGTTACCGGCTTGCCGTCCATGCCAGAGACAACATGGGCCAAAGACTCATACTGCTCGTCCTCGCTGGGCAAATCGCTCCGGTTCATGAACATGAACTCGGTCCGCAGCAGGCCGACGCTGTCTGCGCCCAATCGGCGGGCGGTTTCGACCTCGCGGGGTAGCTCAAGATTGACGTGGAGGCCGACCAGCTCTCCGTCGCGAGTGCTGGGGGTCAGGTCGACGAGAGCGCCCAGCCTTTTGCGGTCGGCGTCCAGCGATTTCTTTCTGGCCCGAAACTCCGTCAGTGTCGCTTTGTCCGGGTCGATGATGATCTGGCCGTTGAGACCGTCGACGATCACGGTTTGACCCGGTTCGAGAAGTGGCAGCAATCCGGGAACGCCAAGGACCGCCGGCAATCCCAGCGAACGGGCCATGATTGCGGTGTGTCCTTGGGCGCCGCCCAGCACGGTGCCAAACCCCGCGATCCTCTCGGGGTCCATCAGGGCCGTGTCGGCCGGCGTGATCTCTTCGGCAAGGATGATGCTGCCGGGTGTGACGTCGGAAAAAGCGCGGAACTTTTCCTCGGTCAAATTGCGGATGAGGCGGGTTCCCACCTCGCGTACATCCTGCGCGCGGCCGGCCAGATAGGCATCGTTCATTGCCGCGAACTGGCGCGTGATGTCGTTAATTTCTTGCTGGACCGCTAGGGCCGCATTCGTCCGGTCCACCGCTATACGCCGTTCGGCACCGCGAATGAGCCTTGAGCCCGACAGGATCGAGCGGTGCGCGTCCAACAGCAGCGTCAACTCTTCCGCCGCAGCTTCCGGCAGTTTTGCGGCCTTGGCTTTCAGCTTGTCGATCTGTTTGACCGACATGGCCATAGCCGTTTGCAATCTTGTCTGCTCGGCTTCCGCCTCGGCGGCTAGGATACAGTATTCGGGGACGGGAACGGCACCCGCTTCGACGATATGGGCAGGGCCGATCGCAATGCCGGGTGAGACACCAAGCCCATCGAGCCGTTGCTCATTGTCAGGTGCGGAGGTTCGGGCTCCGTGTCGTTCATTCTTCATCGAACTTAGCATCGATCAAGGCCTGTAAGGCGTCGAGGGCAGCCTCCGCATCGCTGCCGCTTGCCGTTAATGTGATGTCGCAACCGGGGCTAGCCGCCAACATCATCAACCCCATGATGGAGCGGCCGCCGACGTCCATGCCGTTCCGGCCGACCTGAATATCGGCGTCGAAATTCGACGCCAGTTTGACGAACTTGGCGGCCGCCCTGGCGTGGAGACCCCGAACGTTCTTGATGGTTACGACGCGGCTAAGGGCGTTATTTGTCGCCGGTGAGGACACCGCTTTCGTCACTTATTCTCCGCCAACAGGGCGGAGGCCACGTTGATGTATTTGCGGCCGGCCTCCTGCGCGGCATCGACCGATTTCTGCAGCCCGTCCGTCTGGCGGACCGAGGCGAGCTTGATCAGCATCGGCAAGTTAATGCCGGCGATGACCTCAACTTGCGCTTTGTCCATAACGGATATCGCGAGGTTGGACGGCGTGCCGCCGAACATGTCGGTAAGGATGACCACGCCGCTGCCATCGTCGATTTCGCTGACCTTCTCCAGAATCTCCATGCGCCGCTGTTCCATATCGTCGTCTGGGCCGATACAGACTGCGGCGATCTTGTCTTGTGGCCCGACGACATGCTCCAGGGCGGCGATAAACTCGTCGGCCAGACTGCCGTGGGTGACCAGCACCATGCCGATCATCGTTGGGGCCTCCTTGTTCGGCTTGATTTGTTGGTAGGACCGGACATTGCCGCAGAATTCATGGCAAAGGGGTTTCCTTTCAGCTTGCGCCCGGCAAGTCGCGATGAGTGACCGCGACCCGATAACCCTCGTCCTGCAACCATGACGCCAGCAATTCGCTTGTGAAGACCGAGCGGTGCTTGCCGCCGGTGCAGCCAATGGCCACCGTCAGATAGCTCTTGCCCTCCTTGCCGTAAAGCGGCAACAGCGGCTGCAACATAGAGGTCAGCCGCATGAAGAAGCCGGGGAATTCCGGGTCGCCCGATACTTTGAACTGGACCGGCTTGTCCAACCCGGTCATGTCCCGCAAGGCCGGATCCCAGTAGGGGTTGTCCAAAAAACGAACATCGAACACGAGATCGGCCTCGCGCGGCAGACCGCGGCGAAAGGCAAAGGAGGTGACGAAGACCTGCAGTCCCGGCTGCTTGTCCAAGGCGAATTCGGCGGCCAATTGGCGCCGCAGGTCATGGATGGTCGAGATCGAGGTATCGACGACCAAATCCGCGTGCGCTCTCAAGGGTTCCAGCAATTGGCGATCCCGGCGAATTCCGTCCTCGATCGGCCGGTCGACGGCCAAATGGTGCCGACGCCTGGTTTCGGTATAACGGCGTTGAAGCACGTCCGTGTCGCATTCCAGGAAGATGAACTCGACCTCGATAGCCTCTCGCTGTCTCAAGGCGCTGAGCATCTCAACGGTTCCAGCGGCGCTGAAATCACGTGTCCTGCTGTCGATCGCGATGGCCAGGGGGCGTCCTTGCTCGCGCCGTTCGCCAACCAGGGTCGGCGCGACGGCGAGCGGCAGATTGTCGACCGCTTCGTAGCCGAGATCCTCCAGCATCTTCAAGGCGGTAGACATGCCCGAACCGGCAAGGCCGGTGATGATGACGACCCGCTGGGCCTCCGGTGCAACCTCGGACGCGGCTTTCGTGTCGGTCATTTCAGCCTGGGTCATGTGATCGGGCTTCCGAAACCATCCGTGCGCCCCCGGCCAGCAGTTTCAGCTTCGCTGGCGTTGCTGCACCGAAGGGGTCTAGTGTCACGCAGGGCAGATCGATTTCCAGCAAACTCTCCTGTGCTGGCTCGGGCATTCTTTCCAGTTCGCAGCGCGGGACAAGATCGACGATGAGTCCGATCGCGACCTCCGCCCGATTGGCGACCTCGAGAGGCCCCAAACCGGTGGCCTCGATCAACCCGGCGAGCGCGGAAGGGGCCGAAGCCATCACACGGCCGCCATCCCGCCGAATGTCGACCCTGTCGTCTGCAACCAGGTCTGCGCCGCCTTCAATTAACCGAAGTGCGAGGTCGGATTTGCCCGTGCCTGACGGCCCACGCAACAGCACGCCCATCTCACCAATGGCCACGCAAGTCGCGTGAATGTTGATCGTCGCCGACCGGGCCTGATCCGCCCGCGCGGCGCTTGTCGTGCTCATGGTCACTGCACCAACCGTTGTGCGTTTGCCCCCTAGCGCGAAACGGTGAGCTCGTAGTCCGATTCGCCGTCGAAGATGTAAGCCCGGATGACGTAGGCGCCGGCCGGAAGCGACAATTCGACGTTTTCGCTTTCCGTTTCGGGCCGGATTGAGCCGCCGAGATAGCTTTCATCGTCCGCGGACAGAAGCTCCAGATCCACATCGCCGCTTTCCGGCGTCAGCGTGATGACCACGTCAGCAGGCTCGGCCAGTTCGAACCGGTAGTAGTCGGCGACATCGTCCGGCCCCAGCCAGTCCGTCAAGGTGACGGGGGTGGTTCCCAACACCCCGAGATCGGCGGAGGACTCCGGTGTGTTTCCGGCACTATCCGGGGGGGCGACCGAGCCTTCCGTTGGCTCTATTGCAACGTCGATCATGATCTCGTAATCGCTGGCGCCCGAGAAGGGATAGACACGGATGTAATAAACGCCAGGCTCGAGCGTCGACTCCATGAGCTCGTCATCCGACCCGCCGGCGGCAGAGCTGTTAAGAACGGAACCGAAATCGTCCTCAAGAACGATATCGAGATCCGAACTCATCCCAGTCATCGTGATGGTGACGAAGGCCTGTGAGGTCAGTTCAAAGCGCCAATAGTCATCGTCATCTCCGGGGCCGACCCAGTCCCCGAAGCTTGTCGGGCCGTCGATGATGCCGAGATTGTTCGCGGTCTCGCGGGTATTGCCAACCTCGTCGGCCGGGGGCGGGGTGCCGGGCGTTCCCGTGATCGACAGCCGATAGTCGGTCTCGCCTGAGAAGATGTAGACTTCCAGATAATAGGTTCCGGGCCCGACAGGCACATCGATGCTTTCAGCCGAACTACCGCCGGCGATGGAATCGGCCAGATAATTGCCGTCGGTGTCCAGCAGTGCGATGTCGGCATCCGACGTCAGCATATCCATGGTGATGTGGATGTCGGTCCAGTCGTCGATCTCGATACGGTAGTAATCCACTTCGTCGGCCGGTCCGACAAAGCCCTCGAAGACCTGCGGCGTGCCGGTCAGCGGGCCGACCGGATTGGCGTTTTCGAAACTGTTGTCGGCCGAGGGCCCATGGGATGGTCCACCCGGCGCGTCACCAGTGCTTCCGCCGCCGCCCTGGGGTCCGCCGGGCAGCGCGATTACTGCGGGTGCCAAGACCTCGCTCCAGACATACCCGACCGTGCCATCTTCCGTTGAGACCCGATACCATGGCCCGCCAGCAACCTCGCCCGTCACCGTTACCCGGTCGCCGAAGCCTAGTTCGGCGACAATCGTCGACGTGCTGTCGGGCTCGGATCTGACCCGGGCATCGGCCCAGGTGACGAAGAATGTGCCGTCCAAGACTTGGGACAGCTCAACCTCGGATGCGTCCTCGTCTTGGGCCTGGGCGGAAACGTTCCAGCCAAGGGCAAGCACGACGATCAGGGCAAACAAACGCAAGGACATGAATGTCTCCTCAGGGACCGATTGGTCGTTCAACGCGGGCGTCTGGTTATCGGTTGCCTGATGGCAACGCCGGTCGAGCGGGAGTATGGCATGCCCGTTCGCTTGTCTAAAGAGCAGGAATCCGAACAGTGAACCGACACCCCGAGCGATCGGCGCGGTTGCGCACGAAGATTTCGCCCTTATGGGCCTCGGCAATCTGCTTGGAAATGCTCAACCCCAGACCGGAATGGGTGCCGAATTTCTCCGTCGAAGGGCGCTCGGTATAGAACCGGTCGAACACGGCTTCTTCCTTACCAGGCTGGACTCCGGGTCCTTCGTCGGTGACTTCCATTTCGGCCAGCAGCCGGCCGCGAAGCCGGATCGGCCTCGCAGCAAGCGTGATGGTGCCATTCTGCGGCGAGAAGCTGATGGCATTGCCGATCAGATTTCGGAACACCTGGACGAGCCGACTTTCGAGCCCGGCAACCTGCAAAGCCTTGTCTTCGATCGAAACGTCCAGCTTCAGGTCCTTCTCCTGCAGCGCCGGCCGGTAGAGATCGGCAAGCATCTGGAACATGGAGGCGACATTGACCGGCTCGATCTCGGCGCGCGAAAGCTCTGCGTCCAACCGCGAAGCGTTGGAGATGTCGGTTATCAGTCGGTCCAGGCGCTGAACATCTTCGAGGATGATGGCCATCAGCCGGCGTTGCTGCTCAGGGTCCTTGATCCTTGCCGTGGTCTCTACCGCGCTGCGCAGCGAGGTCAGCGGGTTCTTGATCTCGTGGGCGACGTCTGCGGCGAAGCGCTCAATGGCATCCATCCGTGCCCACAACGCATCGGTCATCGCGCGCAGTGAGCCCGAAAGGTCGCCGATCTCGTCCTTGCGGCGCGTGAAATCGGGGATTTCCGCCTCGCGACCATGGCCGCGGCGCACGTCCTCGGCGGCGCTCGCCAACCTGCGGATCGGCCGCGTGATGGTACCGGCCAGGTAAAGCGACAGCAGAACCGTGACGGCAAGGCCTACTACGAACACGATCAAGATGCTCTCGCGCACCGACTGGATCGCACGCTCGATGCCGACCGCATCTCTGGTCACCAAAACCGAGCCAACGACCTCGCGGAGGTTTTGCACGGGCACGGCAACACCGAGAATCAGACCGCCGTCGGGCAGCGTCCAGATTTGGCGACCGATATCACCCAACAGGGCACGGCTAACGGCTGGGTAATCAAAGGCGCTTTGGTCCGGCCTTTCCTGATAGGCCGGCCAGCGCTTGCCGGCGGGCGCCAGCCCGGTAAACCAGTTATAGACCTCGTCAAATGCGACCCTCAGCCAGCTTTGCTCGGTCGGTGGCGGCAGCAGTTCGATCTCGATCAGACCGCCGGGACCGCCCAGCGAGCGACTATCAGCCACCAAAACGCCTTGGGCATCGAAAACGCGGGTCCGGCTCTCCGTCGATTCGTTAAGGCGGCGCACCATCGGCCGGGTTCGCTCGGGGATCAGGACCTGGTTCAGGGCGTCAGGGTTTCGGTCGATCGCGCTTTCCGCCAGGGCGCCGCCGAAAATCTGAGCCTCGACCCGCAGATTGTCCAGTTCCGACTGGATCAACCGCTCTTCGTATTGGCCGAGATAGAGCAGGCCGGCGACCAGGATCGCCAGCGCCAATACGTTGATCGCCAGAACCCGAAGGGTCAGCTTCGAAAGGCGCCGCCGCCGACGTGTCGAGCGGGATCGCTGTCCCGTTGCGCGTTGCTTTTTCTGCCGGTCCTTGTCTGCCCTGGCCTTGCGCCGGCCGGGAGGCTCGGCGGGCGGCCGCGGTAGCGGGCGGACTGGAATCGGAGGACGCGCGGGGCGTTGTGGTTCGCCCGCCGGAATCGGCGTCAGATGGTCGCGTTTGCGTGCGACCGGCGGCTGTTGCGCCTGTTCTGCGGTGGTGTCCCTGGTATTTTCCTGGAAATCCGGCCGCAGCGGTACAGGCTGCGCCGGCGCCTCGGCCGAGACGCCGACCTCAACCTTAACCTCGTCCGGGGACGCTGGCCTTTCCGCCGAAATTGGGCCGATGTCAGGTATCCGGCGGGAGGATGAACGGCTCATCCAACCCGACCGGGCCGTCGGACCCCGCTATTCTTCCTTGTAACGATAGCCGACACCGTAGAGGGTCTCGATCTGAGAGAAGTCGTCGTCGACCGCCTTGAATTTCTTGCGAATTCGCTTGATGTGGCTGTCGATGGTCCGATCGTCGACGTAGATGTGCTCGCCATAAGCCGCATCCATCAACTGGTCGCGGCTTTTCACATGGCCCGGGCGCAGTGCCAATGCCTTGACCAGCAGGAATTCAGTCACTGTGAGCGCCACCAGGCTGCCCTTCCAGGCGCAGGTATGGCGGCTTGAATCCAGCATCAGCTGGCCGCGGATCAACGAATCCTCGGGGTCGATCTCATCGTCGTTGCCGGCCAGCGACTCGCGGCGCAGCAAGGCCCGGATGCGCTCAATCAACAAACGCTGCGAGAACGGCTTCTTGATATAGTCGTCCGCCCCCATGCGCAGGCCCAGCAACTCATCCACCTCGTCATCCTTCGAGGTCAGGAAAATCACCGGCATGTTCGACATCTTGCGCAGGCGAGACAGAAGCTCCATCCCGTCCATGCGCGGCATCTTTATGTCCAAAACCGCCAGGTCGACGGGCCGCTGACTTAAGCCCCTATAGGCCTCGTCGCCATCGGCATAAGTGCGGACCTCGAACCCCTCGGCTTCCAGGGACATCGATACCGACGTCAGAATGTTGCGGTCGTCGTCGACCAGCGCGACTGTTTGCGCCATGTGTCCCATCCTTAAGAACTCCTCGCTGTAACCCCAACGCGCCCCAAGTGGCGAATGGCAGCGAAGATCAAGTTGTAATATGGCTCATTTGCGGCTCAACTGTAACCGAATTGGATCAATACGTGACTGATAAAGCGGCAATTTCTACTTTGCCCTAGGCAGTTTTGGCCCAAGAAAGCTCTACTTCGCACGTATTGACGGCCGAAATCTGCTTTAGATATGAACCGCGTTAGGTGAGTCGGCGGAACTTTTGAGTGGCTTCGATCAGCGCTTTCCTCGTTCCTGGCTCAACGGGCGAATGACCGGCGTCGGGCACCATCGTGAATTGCGCCTCCGGCCACGCCTTGTGGAGGTCCATCGCGCTGGCCGGTGGGCAGATAACGTCATATCGGCCCTGAACGATCGCACCCGGGATGCTCCGCATGCAGTCGACATTGTCCAAAATACGGGTTTCGGGCTGAAGTTTTGCGTCACGCATGAAATGCGCCTCTAGCCGCGCGATCGACAGCGCGTGACTATCCGAACCGCCCGACGAGACGTGATGCGGGTTGGGCATCAATGTCGAGCAGGATGCCTCATAGGCGCTCCAACTTCTGGCCGCCGGCATGTGAATGGCGGGATCGGGATCCATCAGCCGCTTGTGGTAGCCCTCCATCAAATCGCTGCGTTCAGATTCCGGCAGGAAACCGGAAAAACGCTGCCAGGCCTCGGGAAAAAAATTCCGAATGCCGTACAAAAACCAATCCAGTTCGTGCTGGCGCATCAAGAAGATGCCGCGCAAGACCAGCGAGATGCAGCGCTGCGGATGGGACTGGGCGTACAGCAGCCCGAGTGTCGAGCCCCACGATCCGCCAAAGACATGCCAACGGTTAATGTCGAGATGCTGCCGTAGCCGCTCGATATCGGACACGAGATCGTCCGGCGTGTTGTCGGCCACTTCGCCCAATGGGCGCGATCGGCCGGCGCCCCGCTGGTCGAAGATCACGATCCGGTAGTGGTTCGGGTCGAAAAAGCGGCGGTGAAGCGGCGAGGCCCCGGCCCCGGGGCCGCCATGTAGAAACACGACCGGTACCCCGTCAGGGTTGCCGCTTTCCTCAAAATAGAGCGTATGGACCGGGTCGACGGCCAGAGTACCCGTCCTATAGGCTTCGACGGAAGGAAACAGAGGGTCGCGGGGCACGGCTACCTACATTTGGCAAGGGACGACCGACAACATGGTCAACGCACTACAGTTAGCAAATGAGCCAACAATGCCAAGGCCCCGACGCAGCGTTTTTCGATTTGCGTTGGCCGTGCTTTCGGCGCCGATGTGCTTTGTCATCCTGGCTGTCTTTGCGCGAGACCTCCTTGCCCAGGAGTTGCCAGCGAGCTTGACGCCGGTAGAGACGGGCCAGGTCGTCGAGATCGTCGATGGCGATACAATTGTCTTGGCGGATGGTCGCCAGGTTCGGCTGGTCGGCCTTCAGGCCCCGAAATTGGCGCTGGGCAGGTCGGGGTTCGTCGATTGGCCTTTGGCCGAGGAGTCGCAAGCGTTTTTGGAGGACCTGGCACTGAATCGGTCGGTAGCGCTAGCGTTCGGCGGCCTGCCGGAAGACCGTCATGGCAGATTGCTGGCCCATCTGGTTCGCGACGATGGCGTGTGGCTGCAGGGCGCCATTTTGGCTGCCGGTATGGCGCGGGTTTACAGCTTTGCCGACAATCGTACCGCAGTGGCGGACATGCTGGCGCTTGAACAAACTGCCAGGGCAACAGAGCAAGGCATCTGGGCCTTATCCCACTACGCCATCAGGGCCGCGACGGAACCGTTGGAGGAAGCAGTCGACAGTTTTCAGGTGATCGAAGGGCGCGTGTTGGACGCCGCCGAAGTCCGTGGCCGCTACTTCTTGAACTTCGGCGAAGATTATCGCACCGACTTTACCGTCACCGTCTCACCCAGCGATGCGCGTGCCTTTTCAGACCCGCAATCCGATCTGCTGGGGCTCGAGGGACAGCAGATTCGCGTGCGCGGTTGGGTCGGCTTTCGCAATGGGCCCCAGATCGAGGCCGATCACCCAGAGCAGATCGAGATCATAGGGCCGTGAGGTCTGGACACCTTCGAATAACTCTTTGGTGAGATTTAGGGGAGGTCGTTGTCCGCCCCCGTTGGCAAACCTAATATTTCAGCATCGTTCACACGGCGAGACCGACCGACCCCACTATTGGAGATTTATCGATGGACACCAAGAAGAGAGCCACCCTCGTTGCTTCCGCCATGGCTGGCGCATTGGCTGTTGCAGCGCTTGCCGCTCCGGCCCAGGCCCAGGAGCTCGAAGGTTTTGAGCAATGCTATGGCGTGGCGCTTGCCGGCCAGAACGATTGCGCCAATGCAGCCGGCACCCATAGCTGCGCCGGCCAGTCGACCGCAGACGGCCATGGCGGTGATTGGATCTATGTCCCGACAGGCACCTGCGAGCGCCTCGTCAACGGCACGCTGGAGCCGTCGGAAGTCTAGGCAAATTCGTTTACCGGTCGGGCCCCCAACCGACCGATTGAAGGGGCGTCGCGATATCATCGCGACGCCCCCTTTTTGTTTGCTGCTCTAGATCGCGTCGATCCTAGCTGACCGACAGACCCCGTGTGACCGCTGCCGACAAGCGGCGGGAGAACGAGGCGGGGTCGGGCAGCGACTCGCCTTCCAAAATACGTGCCTGGTCGAGCAGCAATTGGGCCATGTCGTCGAAGGCTTTGCCCGGCGCCATATGCTCCAACCCCTGAACGAGACCGTGCCCAGGATTGATCTCCAAGATCCGTTGCGAGGCGGTGTCGACCTGGCGGTGTTGGCGCAGCAATCGCTCCATACGCATATCCATGTCGCCGTCATCGGCAACCAGGCAGACGGGACTGTCGGTCAGCCTTTCGGACGCGCGGACATCTTTGACCGACTCGCCTAGCGCGATCTTGAGGCGAGCGACCAGGTCGG
>JBCCER010000156.1:0-10467 GCA_039030175.1 Pseudomonadota bacterium | reverse complement strand
TCCTCCGGCCGGGCAAGGCGGATTTCAACCGGCGCGTCGGCGGCACTTTGCGGGGCGGCAAGCGCATCGGTGTGATGATCGGCATCTAGCGTCTGGCGGACATCATGCCCGCCGTGATTCTGGGTCATGGCGGGATGGTAGCCTCGCTCTAACCGTCCGTCGAACGGTGACTGGGCGTTACAGACTCGCACCAGCCGGTTGGATTTCTTGCAACGAGTGGTCTTTCTGTAGAAAGCTAGCGTTTCCACGGCAAGGAGGTGGCCATGACCGGCAAGGCGACGCGACCCGAGGACATCCTGCTTGACGACGAGGACTATGTGGTCGTCCATGGGGTGCGTGTGCGCAAGGGGTCGATCGCGGCGGCCATGCGCAATATCGATCTGCTGGAGACCGGCTCGAATGACGAGCGTACGGCGGCGCTGGAGATGATTAAGGCGCTGGCGCCGGGCTTGGTTGCGTTGGGCATGCACCGGCACTTCATCTGCCGCAACCCGGTGGTTGACGCGATCCTGGCTGAGGCGGCCAAGGATCAGGATGGCTGAGCGAAGGCCCCCGATGAACAGGGGCCGCCACCGCGTTTTCGCCATAGGCGTTTGACATGGGCATCTTCGGCCTCGCGCTCGACAGGGCGGCCGCGCTGGGCGTGGGCGTGGCGACGCTGGCTTTCGGTAATTTGGGTCCCGGTGTTGGATCGACCATCGTCGGGTTGGCCGGCCTCGTCAAAACCGTCCGCGCCCGCTCCGATAGGATGGGGCCGGAATGCGACCGGGTGCGTGGTCAGATTCAGGACCAATTGCTCGACAGCTACAGCCGGCTGATTGGCGGCAGTGACGGGGCCTGGCAGGCCGACGCGGACCTGACGGCGGCCGATCAGGCCTTGCGCGACGGTCTCGGCGCCTGCTTCGTCGATCTTAAGAACCTGTCCGCGGCGGCGGTGTCGCCGCAAGGCTTTGCCGGCAAGGCGGCTGAGTTGGTGATGGCGGGTCTTGCCGAACAACGGCCGGAGCTTTTTGGGGCGGGTGCCGAGCAAGGCTTGGCCTACCGGTTTGCCACCGACGTCGTGCGTACCAGTATTGCAGCCGCAGCGCGGAATTCCGCCTACTACAGGTCGCTCGAACCGGCACTGACGTTCGAGATCGCCAAGGCGGTCGGCCAGATTCGGCAATCCGTCGATGCGATTGAGGATGAGCAGGCGCGCCAAGGCGCTGTTCAAGACGAGATCTTAGATCGTCTGACCGACCTGCTCGGCACCCAGCAGAAGCGCGATGCCCTGATCGACCGTCAGCAGCATGAACTGCAAGCCACCCGGGCCGACCTGCTGGGCCTCTTACAGGGCGTGCTGGACCAGCGGGTTCCCGCCGACCAGGTCGAGCCGGCCCTCGGACAGGCGTTTGAGCAACTGAAGCTGAACCGGGCGGAGCTTGACCGGCTGCGCAGCCTCGCCAACGAGGTCCCGGACATCGAAACCGACCTTGCCGAGGCGCGGGCGGCGCTGAACCAAGACATGGTCGTCGATCTCGACCGCGCCCAAACGGCCCTGCGCCGCGCCCGGCTCGGCTATCGCAAGGCGGTGGAGAAGCGGCGCGCGCAAGAGGCGATGAACCTGTCGCGCATGTTTGAGGCAGAGGCCGAACTTGCCGCCGCCCGGTTCCGCTTTGAAGAAGCGGCAGACCTCTATGCCGAGGCGGCGACTGAGTTGCCGGATAGCGAGGCCCACCGAGCCGGCGCTCTTTGGAACTCAAGAGGCCAGGTATGCCTGCTGCGCGGCCAGATCTTCCCCGGGCTGCAGGCGTTCGAGGATGCAGAGGCTGCCTTTCGTCGAGCATTGAGTTCCTATGACCGCGAGACGGCACCGCGCGATTGGGGCGTCAATCAGAACAACCTAGGCAACTCCCTTCAACTGCGCGGCAAGCGGATTGGGGGTGTGGCGGGGCGTCAGGCGCTGGCGGATGCCGTCGATGCCTATGGCAAGGCCCTAGAGGTGCTGACACGTCACGGCAATCCGAGCGAATGGGCCTCAGCCCAAACCAATCTCGGCCTCGCCAAGCAGATGCTGAGCGCCTTCTCAGGCGGCGCAAAAAACGCTGCAGTGTTGGAGGAAGCCATCGCCGCCCATCGACTGGCGTTGGACGTTCGCAAGATGCAAGCTGATGAGGTATTGCTCGTCCCCACACTGCTCCATCTCGGCACAGCCTTAACCGACCTGGCGCAATTGCGCGGTCCAGAAGCGGGAGCCCCCGCGATCGACGAAGCAGTAGCCGTGCTTCGGTCGGCCCTCGACGTGCTCAATCGCGAAACGGACCCAGACGATTGGGCTTTGGCGCAGAGCAGTCTTGGCCTCGCACTTCGTGTGCTGAGCGCACGAATGCCAGGCAGGGATGGCGAAGCACTAATGGTGGAGGCGATTGGAGCGTTCCGCTTTGCCTTAGAAGTTAGGACGCGCGATTTGCAGCCCGTTGGGTGGGCGGAGCTTCAAGGAAACTTGGGCCATTCTCTTCGACTGTTGGGAGTGGCCAAGGGTGGAGCAGAGGGACTGGAAGCATTGCGCGAGGCCATTGCCATCCATCGTTCCGTTCTGGAGCTACTGTCCAAGGAATCTATGCCAACGCGATGGGCGTTCAGCCAGTTCGATCTCGCGAAAGCACTCCATTCACTCGGGCAGCTTGTGCCCGCAGAGGAGGCCTTGCAAATATTCCTGGAGGCCGCTGCGGCCTACCAATTGGGCCTAGAAGGCTGGGTCGAGGCCGAAACACCAGCAGTACAAGCACGGACAATCGGCGAACTCGGCACCCTCCTGATGACCATCAGCCAGTCCTGCAGCGGTCCAGCGCGACTGAGTCTGCTGCGAAACGCGGTCGAGAACCTTCGCAAGGCACTGCTCCTTCCCGAGGAGGACGCATCGGAGGCCGAACGAGCGGCCATACAGGAAAATCTTGGCAGAGCGCTCTTCTCCCTCGGCAATGCGTCGGGTGTCGAGCGTGGCCTTGAGGAGATGCAGGAAGCCTTGGCGGCGTTTAGAGCGGCGCTGAAAACTAGAAGCAAGACCGACATGCCAAAAGAGTGGGCCGAGACCAAAACCTCGCTCGGCACGATGCTGATCGTGCTCGGACTGCTCGAAGAAGATCGCGCCAGGGTTCGACAGGGTGTCCAGGCCATCGACGAGTCCATTGAGATCTTCGCCGACACCGCGCTAGCCGAGCGGGTCGAATACGCCAAAAACGTCCGCACAAGTGGACAGCAGTTCCTCGAGCGTACCGCGAGCAACCCGGATCGCTAACGAGGCAGCTCATTTAGCGAGGTCTGGTTTGGCGACCAGGCTATTCCCTTGTGCACCGCGCACTAGCAATTATTGATTGTGTATTGGCCTAGTACCGTTGCCCTCACTTTCTCATAAGACGTGTGATAGGATATTTTTAATTGTAATCCCTAGAGACTCTCTCTTTACTGTCGAGGAAGGACGTTATTGGGAGACAGGTTTTGGCGGCGCCAAATGAGATCAGTTTGCGGGACTACCGCGTATCGTTCGCCACGGCGGATGACCATTGGGCATTTCGGCATGCGTTTCGATCGCTAGAGGCGCTGTTCGGCGCCTGGTCCTGGGCGCGGCTCAGTCAGCGGGTTCACGCCGAGACAGCGCCGGGCGATTGCGTCTGGAGCACCTATTTGAGGCTGGTCGGCGCAAAGGCGGAGGCGATCGGGGACGGCATATCAGCAATCCCGCGTGCCGGCCCGGTGGTGTTCGTTGCTAACCATCCAACCGGCATTCCCGATGCCGCGATCCTGGGCGATCTCATCCACCGGCACATTCGCACCGACGCCCTGTTCATTTCCTTTCGGCCGTTTGCGGAAATGCCGACCGTGGCGGATCGGTCGATTGCCATCGATCTGCCCTCCCCCTCAGGCCGCGTTCGGCCAGGGGCGGAAAGAAACCTTGCGCGCTGCTTTGCCAAGGCGCGCCGGCATCTGCGCGACGGCGGGTCGATCGTTGCCTTTCCGGCGGGCCCGATCGCTGAAAGGACAGAGTCCGGAGACGTGATCGATGGGCCTTGGAGGAAGGCTGTCTTCAAGCTTGCCACCGATACCGACGCCGCGGTCGCGCCAGTGTTTGTCGGCGCGCGAATGTCGCCGCTAAGGCGCACCTGCCAGAAGCTGAGCCCTATCCTGTTTCATGCGTCGGCCGTTCACGAAGTGCGCCACATTCGGCGCAGGCGGGCAGCCGCCGTGTTCGGGCGGCCTATAGTCCTTGAACACCTTGCCCAACAGCGGCCAGGGATCGACATCGCCCAAGCCATGCGCGAAACCACGTACGCTCTTGAGGCCATGATCGACACAACCGTCGCGCCGCTAGCGCCTCGCGGCCTGGCTAATCGTCGGCGCGCACAAGGCGCCTGATCTCTGAGGGTCGCCATGGTCGGCAGCACACTTACCCAAAAAGCTAATTCGCCCGTGCAACGGCGGGCGTGCTGATCACCCCTAGCGATCGAGCGTCATGCCGGACAAGGGCGGTCCCTCGAGAACCGACTTCAGGACGATGGTTGTGCGCACACCGGTGACCGTCGGAATGAGGTTGATTTCGCGGTCGAGGACGGCACCGAGCTCCTCCGTGCCGGCCGCGCGCAGCTTGACGAGAAAGCAATCCTCGCCGGCGATCTTGTGCACTTCTTCCGCGCCCGTCACCTGGGCCAGCGCGCCGGCGGTGTCGTAGCCGTCGTTCGGCTTTCGCTCCTGCACGAAGATGAAGGCCAGCAGCGGTACGCCCAGGGCCTTTGCATCGAGCCGGGCCTCATAGTTCTTGACGATGCCGCTCTCTTCCAACCGCCTGATGCGATCTGAAACCGCCGACGCGGCGAGCCCGACCTGCCGTGCGATCTGCGCCTTCGGCGTTGCGGATCCCTTAAGAAGAATCGATAGTATTTTTCGGTCTCTTTCGTCGAATCGCATTGACTTTATCCAAATTTCCGAATATTCGACGCCAATCTAACGGTATTTCTGCTGAATATCAATGGTCGCATCTCATCAGTTAACGCGCGAGACGATCGATCTCGACATTGACGGGACCTCACTTCAGGTGGCCGCGATGCACCGACCCGGGACGCGCGCGCCTGTCGTCTTCCTGCACGGCTTCGGGTCGACCAAGGAAGATTGCGCGGACCTCGCCCTGCTGCCGCAATTTGAGGGCCGCGGCCTGATGGCTTTCGATGCACCCGGTTGCGGCGAGACCGCCTGCTCCAATCTGGCGGCGATCGACATCCCGTTTCTTCACCGAACGGCCGAAGCCGTGCTGAAACACTTCGGCGTTGAGCAGTATCACCTGGTCGGCCATTCGATGGGCGGCCTCACCGCCCTCAAACTGGCTTCGGTCTCGGGCGGTTCTGTCCTCAGCTTCACGAACATCGAAGGCAATCTGGCGCCCGAAGACTGCATCTTGAGCCGTCAGATCATCGACTATCCCGCGGAGAGCCACGGCGACTTCATGGCGGCACTTGCCGAGCGGTCATGGCAAACGGACGCACCGTCCTTCCGGCTCTATGCGGCCTCCCTGCCCCACAAGGTGCGTGCCGGTGCCGTGGCCCCGATCTTCCGCTCGATGGTAGAGATCTCCGACAATGAGGATCTGCTTGGCGCGTTTACGGGGCTCGCCTGCGCCAAGATGTTTGTCTATGGGGACGCCAATAACGCGCTGTCCTACCTCGGAACGCTTATGCGCCAAGGGGTCCAGCTCGCTGAAATCTCGCAATCCGGCCATTGGCCCATGTACGCCAATCCGACCGAGCTGTGGGCGCGGCTGGCGGCCTTTATCGACCAGTCCGAGGCGACCTCATGAACGAACGTGAGATCGCCGAAGCGCTGGCACGGTTTCCCACCGGCAATCTGTGCAACGCGAATTCAGACGTACGTGCGATGCGTTCGTCCCTGCAATCCCTGTACGCGGACATTAAGATCGCCGGCCCGGCCAAGACCGTCAGGATCGTGCCTGGGCAGAATGCCGCGATCCACCACGCGGTTCATACGGCGCAACAGGGCCAGGTCTTGGTCGTCGATGCAGATGGCGATCGCGGCCATGGCCCATTCGGTGATATTTTAGCCTCTGCCTGCATCAATCGGGGCATTGTGGGCCTTATCATTGACGGCACCGTGCGGGACAGCGCAGAGATCAGGCAACTGAAGTTCCCCGTCTTTTGTCTGGGCACCAATCCCACCGCCACCGCGAAATCCGCCCCTGGCGAGATCGATATCGAGATCGGATGCGGCGACGTACGCGTACGGCCGGGTGACATCGTTGTCGGCGACGATGATGGCGTGGTCGTGGTGCCCAAAGAGATCGCCTCATCGGTGATCGAGCAGGCTGGCGAAGTCGACCGCAAGGAACAGGTGATCAAGGAACGGCTCGCCCAAGGCGAGACCACCTATCAGATCTTGAACATCGGCCCTTAAATTTCGGCAAGGAGGCCACCCATGGGGCAGGCGGATAATTTCTTCAATCTGGACGATCTGGCCCAAGGGCTGGCACGGGAATTGGGCTCGGGCCTCAACACCCGCATCTTCGTCGGCGATCAGGCCATGCTGTCGGTCGTGCGGTTCGAGCCGAATTCGGAGGGCCAAATCCACAGCCATCCGGAAGAGCAGTGGGGCGTGTGCCTTGACGGCAATGGCGTGCGGCTGCAGGGCGGTGAGGAGTTTCCGGTTTCCGCCGGCGACTTTTGGCGAACGCCGGGCGGCGTGCCGCACGGGTTCAAGGCGGGTGCCGAGGGCGCGCGCGTGATCGACATCTTCAGCCCACCGCGCGAGGCCTACAAGAAGGCCGGATCGGGCTTCGGTACGGCGGAATAGTTCGAGCAATTTGAGGGGCATGAACGTTGACGCTCATACCCCTCAAATGCTCAGAACCCGCGCTCGGTCGTGTCGCGCCGGAATCTCATTTCATTCCATTCGATTAACGCCGATGGGTGTCGTGTCCGAGTTTGGTGCGCAGGTTCTGGATCGCGTTGCGCAGAACGTGTCCGCGTTGGCGGCGCGCATCGATCGTCAAGGCGACCAGGTCGGGTGTTTTTTTCAAATCGCTCATAACCAATTCCTTTCCTTCAAATCATTTGAAAACCTCACCCTGAGATGTCGTTGGTATTGCCCTTGCAAATAAACGCCAACCCAGCATCCCAGCGATGCCGGATTCGCATTCCTCGCAAACTTACGGGCGTAACGCAGCGCTCTCTTTCAAACGCCCGATTGGAATGATCTCCCTCGATTCCGCCTGGAACGGAGCGCCGGCCCAGTCGCCGAACCAGTTATCGACCGCGAGCCCGGCCGCGTCGATCATCGCCGCCAGGTCAGGCTGGGGCGTGTAGCGGATCTTAGCGGTCGCGGCGTGCACCTTGCCTGTCGACAAGATGCGGTAGGCGTTTTCGTACGCTAGAATGCCGGCCTCGGGGTCGTAGCGGGAAATGTTCCAGGCCTCGATCTCGCCCAGTTCTGGATGCCAAAACCGCTTCGTCGTTTGCTCGCACGAGCGCTCCTTCGGGTCCGGAAAATCCGGATTGCGGCTGTCGAAGACAAACCGTCCGTTCGGCGTCAAATGCTCGACTATTGCCGCCAGCACGGCCGCCTGCTCAACCGGGGTCAAGAACACTTGGAAGGCGTGGCCCGTCAGCATCACCAGATCGAAGCGCCGACCGAGATGGACCGAACGGGCATCGGCCAAGTGCCACGCGACCGCGTCGCCTCCAGGCCGCTTGCGGGCGATCTGCAACATCGCGTCCGCCGGGTCGACGCCGACGACATCCCTGCCTTCGGCCAGCCGAACCGTCAGTTCGCCGGTGCCGCAGCCGAGATCGAGCACCGAGGCTGCCCCCTCGGCCAGCCGCTCGCAAAAGGAAAAATCGTCCCGCACCCTCCCAGGCAGGTCGTAGAACTGGGCCACGTTCGGATCGAGATAGAGGTCGTCCGTCAGTTGGGGCATAGGCGCCCCCTTTCATCTTTCGCCAGAGCGGCCGCTGGCCAGATGCGGGCCACTCGTGGCTGGCGGGGCTAGAACAGCGAGCTAACCTGGCCGTCGATGAACAGCGATACGTTTGTGAATTCCCCTTGCCGGTCGTCCGCCAGGGCGACATAGCCGAAGCTCAGCGCGCCGTCTTCGAAGCTAGGCTCGGTCAATTCGACGACAATCGCCACCTCCTCCTCGTCGCCCATGCCGGTCAACACGGCGTTCGGCGGGTCATCGGCAAAACTATCCTCGCCCTCGCCCCAAGCCTCGATCAAGGTGGCAAGCGCGACCTCACCCGTATCGCGGATGGGACGATCGGAAAACCACAGGACTGTGTCGTCAACGCCGTGCAGGGTCAGCACACCGTCGGAGATCGTTGCGCTTTGGGCCAATTCGACCAGCAGGATTGTTTCCTCCTGCGCGATCGCGGGAGTCATCAAGACCGTGACCGCCACGCCAACGACTGAGGCATGGCAAAACAGCTTCTGCATCATTTCCCACCTTACAGCGACCGTTGCGCCCGTGTTTCCAGTCTAATGGCTGGTTGTAGACGCATCAACTTTCGGCAGCGGCGAGGTCGCCCTTGTTCGGCTAAAATTAGCCACTAGGGTTGCTATCGGGCCCAACCGATCCCCATCCCAGGACATCGACATGAAACGTTCGATCATCGCACTACTGGCTGCACTGTTCCTGACAGGCAGTTTGGCGTCGGGCGCGCTTGCGCAGCCGAGAAATGATTACCCCGACATCACCGGTATCTGGGAAGGATCGCATCCGATAGGCTTTGCCCGCACACATCCGACCTTCCCGGACGCGATTGTCGATTTCGATACCGAGATCGAGATTTACCGGCAGGAAGGCGAACTATTCTGGATCGCCAATCGCTGGCGCATCTCAGGCGAAACCGACTGGGAAGAGCAATACGCCGTCGGCGCGTTCTTGGGCGACGAGGATGACGAATTCGTCTTCAGCAAAATGGGTGGAAACGATAACCCGGTGGCCCTGCCCGGCTTTTTCATTGGCGAGTTGGACGACGGCGTCATGTACCTCACCTATGACGGCGCCGGTGAAGGCGTTGCGTTTACCGCCGTGTTGCAGCGGCGTCGGAACTGATGCCATCGGCGCGGGCCAGCAGACCCGTCAGCGATAAGGCGCGCCAAACTGGTAACTGCCGATATGGTAGATGCCTGGCCCCTTATAGGCAAAGACGGGAACGCCGGACTGGCGGGCGCGCAGGCAAAAGCTGACATCCTCGCCGCGCGGCCCCATCCCGTCGCCAATCGGCGGCAGGCGGGCGAAAAAGTTCCACATCGCCTTCATGCCCTCCGGCGCGTTGAACCCTTCCTGGGCGACATGGCCCTTTTCGATGATCCGCTCGAACACGAAGCGGCGGATCAGCATCACGCCGGTGCCGATCCACTCAACCTCAGAAATGGTCGAGGGAGGCGCATTTTCCGGCGTCGGTCCCACCAGCGGGTTGGATTCCCGCGCCGCATCCTCCACCGAGTATCCCTGGCGGATCATCTGGGCAAAGGCCGGTAAGTCCAACCGTCTTTGAGGACAGAACGCACCGACCAGCCCGCGCTCCACCGCCATCATACGCTTGAACACCCGCACGTCGAGATAGATGTCGTCATCCATCATCAGCAGCGCGTCGGCATCGCTGGCCAGAAACTTCATCACCAGCGAATTGCGCGCGTCTTCCACCAGCGCGCCAGAGATCACCTCCAGCGCAGTGCCGATCCCCTGCGCGGCGCATTCGCTCTGAATGGCAAACACGCTTTGCAGGAACTCCACGCAAACCGTGCCCCGCCCCGAGACGCTGCCAATACACAGTTTCACGATTGCTCCCCTTGAGGCTGGCGGATCGATGAGCGATGGATGCCACGGGCGCGGGGCCAAGTCACCATCAACCAGGCAAGGGTCGAAATACTGACATTGCAACCAATGTCTCATTTGAGGACCATTGGGCAAAATGTCCTGATGGCCGAGGAAGACGAATGACGCCGCGCGCAATCATACCGGCCGCCTTTCACGACGGGGCCATGCAAGCAAAGATGTCGCCCGGCATCCTGTCCGGCGGCCATCTGTTCCTGACAGGCGAAACCGGCAGCAAGCCCGACGGCACCATGCCGGCCGACCCCGAAACGCAGATGCGCAACGCCTTCGAGAAGATCGGCGCGGTACTGAAGGAGGCCGGCCTCGACTATCCGTCGATGGTCGAAATGACCAGCTACCATGTAGGCTTAAGGGACCATTTCGACCTGTTTGATGCCGTGCGCCTGGACTATGTGACCGACCCCTATCCGGCCTGGACAGCCGTAGAGGTAGCCGGCCTTCGACGCGAAGGAGCGATCGTCGAGATCAGGGCGATTGCGTGTACGTGACGGCCAACATCCCTGACGGTTGCCGAGGTCGTTGAGCCCCATGGGCGCCATCACCTCCCTCTTTGCGCGCAAGGTAGTCCGGGCCGTTGGGGACGGCGTGGA
>JBCCER010000155.1:0-10575 GCA_039030175.1 Pseudomonadota bacterium | reverse complement strand
CGTTGGATCAGGGTTGCTTCTTCCTCAATAATCGGCGTCGGCAATTCGTTTCGTGCCAAGGAGCGAACGAGCCTGCCAAGCCACCATGTGAGCAGTTCGGTCGTCTGGCGGTAAGCCTGCTCATTGGCGACCGGCGCCAATCCGTCGCCAAACCGGTGGACGGCCTGCCAATCAAGATTGGGGAGTTGGGCCAACAAGGCCAACAGACCACGGTAAGTGTCGAGTGCGTCCGTACGCACCAGCATTGCCGCACGGCCGATCGAACCATCGGCAAGTCTCGCCAGTGTCGCTGCTTCTCCCGCCCTATCAGCCGGCAACCGGCTGGACAAAAAATCGGCCACGATACCGTCTGGCAGTGGGTCCAAAAGCAAGCTGCGGCAGCGCGAGCGAATGGTTGGCAGCATGGCGCCGGGGTTATCGGCCACGAGAATGATTACGGATTGCTCAGGCGGCTCTTCCAGGATTTTCAACAAGGCGTTGGCGCCGCTGCGATTCAGCGTATGGGCGTCCTCGACGACCACGACCCGCCAACCACCTTCCGCTGCGGTCAAACTCAGGAATGGACCGATACGCCTGATCGCTTCAACCGGCAGATCTTTGGGCATGCGGCCGGATTTCGGGTCGGCTTGACGACGTATGGCAAGCAGGTCGGCGTGCCCCTCGGCCGCCACGCGGCGGAAGGTAGGATGATCCGGTGAGATCGCGAGACTATCGGCAGCCTCCATAGCTAGTAGGCTGGCTTGGGCGTCGCCAGATCCGGCCAAAAGGTAACGCGCGAACCGAAACGCCAATGTTGACTTGCCAATGCCAGGCGGACCGCCGATTAACCACGCATGCGGCAACCGCCCTTGCCGAAATGCAGCCAGCAAAGCCTGCTCGGCTTCTTCATGCCCGTAGAGTTCGCTGGATTCCCAAGGTCTTAAAAACTCATTCATTTCTGTGTATTACAATAATTTTCTCGAGCAATTTCTTAATTTTTCCGGCAACCTCATCCACCGGGTCTGATGCGTCGACTACTCGGCACCTGGTGGGCTCAGTTGCGGCAATCTTCAAAAATCCGTCTCTCAGGCGCTGATGGAAGGCAATATCCATGCGCTCGTAGCGTGTCTCTACCCCCATGCGTGTCGCCGCTCTACCAAGACCTGCCTCAACCGGCAAATCAAGGATCAACGTCAGGTCGGGCCAGCACTGGTCTATGGTCATTTCAGCAAGCTGCCGGACAGGGGCCTCACCGAGGGCGTGGCCATAGCCTTGATAGGCCAAAGTGCTGTCGACGAAACGATCGCATAGGACCCACTGTCCGGCCGCCAGAGCCGGCTCGATAACGGTTCGGATGTGATCGCGACGCGCTGCGAAATGCAGCAGCATTTCGGTGACCGCGTCCCATCGGCCTGGTTCACCTTCAACGAGAAGGCGGCGTATTTCCTCGGCACCGGGCGATCCACCCGGTTCGCGGCTCACGATGTGATCGATACCGCGGTCTTCGAGGAACGCTGAAGCCAAAGCAATCTGGGTAGACTTCCCGGCCCCTTCCCCACCCTCAAATGTAATGAAACGGCCACGCGGCAAGGTGTCGCCAGTTTCGGGCTCCATCTCAGGATCCTAGTTAACGATGCCGCCGATGAGGCCGCCGACACCGCTGGCGATACGGCCCAAGAACCCTTGCTCGGCGATCGAAGCACCCGCAACCAAGGGAACGGTCCTGTCCGGCATGCCCGGCGCGCTGATGGTAAGAATGCCGATCTCATCTCCAGCGGCGATCGGGGCGGGTATCGGTCCGTCCCAGGATGCGACAACGTCAATCTCGTCGCGCGCCGCCTGGCGCAGCGTCATCGCTAAATCTTCCTCGACAACCAATGGCACAGTGGACGGATCACCCTGCCAAACTTCGGCCTCCGTCACGGTTTCGCCGGCATCGAACAGATGGAAGGCGTCAAACTCGCGAAACGCCCATTCCAGCAGGCGCGCCGCCTCGTCTGCCCGTGCTTGTGCGCTATCCAGGCCATTGACCACCACGATGATCCTTCTGCCATCGCGTACCGCAGAACCAGTGAGCCCATAGCCCGCTTCTGATGTGTGGCCCGTCTTCAAACCGTCGGCCCCGACGTCTCGGTAAAGCAACGGATTGCGATTGCCTTGCGTAATGTCGTTCCAGGTGAATTCGAGTTCAGAATAGTAGTGATAATACTGAGGAAACTCGGAGATTAGATGCTCGGCCAGCAGCGCCAAATCATGTGCCGTCGAATAGTGGTTGGGATCAGGCAGCCCCGTCGAGTTCATGAAACTGCTGTCGACCATACCAAGCTCACGCGCGCGCTCCGTCATTTGACGGGCAAAGGCCTCTTCCGTTCCCCCCAGGGCTTCTGCAAAGGCAATAGCAGCATCGTTGCCGGACTGGACGATCACACCCCGCACCAGATCTTCCACCGGTACGCGGTCCCCAACTTCGATGAACATCCGGCTGCCCTCGATCCGCCAGGCGCGTTCGCTGACGGAAAGCAGGTCATCCATGGCCAAACGGCCATCATCGAGAGCCTCGAAGACCATGTACATGGTCATGATCTTGCTCATCGATGCCGTCGGCATGCGCTCGTCAGCATTATGCTCCAAGAGCACCGTGTCTGTGGTCGCATCGATCACCAGCGCTTCGCGCGCCGTGGTTTCGATAGTCTGAGCGTTGGCAAACGCGCTAAACAGGCAAAACGCTAGGGTCGCGCCGGCTAACGACTTTCGGAAAAGTCGAGTGTCGATCATGGGACGAGGCATTCTAGAACCACGATGAGTCAAAGGGTAACAGCCCGGCCAACCGAGTCTGGACGGCAACATTATCGCCGCGTGGCCAGCCAGTGGCAACGACGACGAGAGCCGGTATGAATTTGGGCTGTTTCGCCTAGAGTACGGCCGGACGCCAATCCAATACATCGACGCGCACGGGAACGATGCCCGCGTCTATGAAATCCAATCTCTCGGCGGCTTCCTCTGAAACATCGATGACCAGATTCTGGCTGACGGGCCCGCGATCATTAACCCGCAAGATGACACTGAGACCGTTATCGAGGTTGGTGACCCTGACAAAACTCGGCAGCGGAAGATCCCGGTGTGCAGCCGTCATGTCATCCCTATCGAAGACTTCACCACTGGCGGTCAGCCGACCGTGAAACCCCGGACCGTACCAGGACGCCATGCCGTGCTCGACCGCCAAGACCGAGCCGTGATCGTCCGCACGCTCCAGCACCTGTTGAGGCACATTGGCAGTCTCAATGATCTCCGGTTGTTCGGTACTGACACATGCAGCCAGAAACACTGTCGCAATCGACAGCGCCCAGGCGCTCGCCCTTCGACGACCCATGCGTGCCTCCCTGTTTGTGCGGCTTCTGTCGCGGACCTGGCTGAATGTTTGCCGGTAAAGTCCGTACGGCCGAGACATTTCTTCGATTTCCCCGTCGAATGACGGAAATGACAATCTGTTAACGTGCCGGAAACGTCCGAGAAATACCATCAAATTGCCGCCATGGCATTTCGGAATTCATCTCTGGAAGTTACCGAAGGATTGCCGGCCACCCTCAGGCGGCCATCAGAACAAGAAGGAAAAACACCGTGCCACAACGACATTCGCTTCGAGCGCTCATCGGCGTCAGCAGTCTGGCGCTTTTTGTTGCTCTGCCCGCCGCAGCCCAAACTGCCGGGAACGGCGACACGCTGGACTTACGCCGTGTAATGCTGTCGACCGGCGGCGTCGGCTACTTTGAATATTCCGCAGACGTACTGGGCGACGCCGAACTATCGCTCGAAGTCCGCCTTGATCAGGTCGACGATATTCTCAAAAGCATCGTTGTTTACGACAATAGCGGCCGCGTTGGCGAAATCAGCCTTCCGGGTCGCGAACCGCTCGGCGAAGTCTTTCGCGAGATGCCGTTCGAACCCGGAGCGCTGGGATCTCCGGCCAACCTGTTGAACGCCTTGCGTGGAGCGGAAATCGAGACCAGCGGCCCCCGCGGCCTCTCGGGTCGCATCGTATCGGTTAACCCGGAGACTGTGGTCTCCGAAGGCGGAACCAGCATGACCGTTCACCGCTTGAGCGTCATGACCTCGCAAGGGCTTCGCCAACTCATCCTTGAAGAGACTGATTCAATCCAATTCACCGATCCCAACCTTCGAGACCAGATCGATACCGCCCTCGAAGCGCTAGCGACGAACAATCAGCAGGACCGGAGGCATCTTTCGATCAGCCTGCCCGGCACTGGACCCCGTACCGTCCATGTCGCCTATGTCGTAGAGGTGCCGCTTTGGAAGAGCGCCTATCGTTTGACTCTGGGCGAGGAAGGCGAGCCTGCTGAGCTGCAAGGATGGGCCGTTATCGAGAACTTAAGCGGCGAGGATTGGGTCGATGTGGACCTGTCTGTCGCATCTGGAAATCCAGTGACGTTCCGTCAGGCACTCTACGATGCCTACTTTGTGGCGCGCCCAAGAATCCCGGTTGAGGTGTTGGGACGGGTTTTGCCCAGCGTCGATCAAGGCGGCATCTCCATGCAGCCACCCTCTCCTTCACCCATGGATTTTGACGGAAGTGAATCGGAGGATGTTCGCTCGCGCGGGATTCTTGGCGGGGCCGCCGCCGACATGGTCGCCGCGCCGGCGATGGAAGCATTTGCCGAAGCAGCACCCCGTAGTGCGGAGTTGATCGCAGCCGAAAGTACACAGGCCGCAACACAGGTGTTGTTCCGGTTCCCCGAGCCGGTAAGCGTTGAAAGCGGCCATTCGCTGCTGCTGCCTATTATCAGCCGCGAGCAGCCGACCGAGCGCCCGCTGCTTTATCAGCCACAGACCAACCCGAGGCATCCGCTGGCCACAGTCCGGCTGGAGAATGACGGGGACTCTGGCCTGCCGCCTGGAATTCTGACCTTGTACGACCGCGACGCTGCGAACGGGCTTGTCAGCTATCTCGGTGATGCGCGCCTGTCGACGTTGCCACAAGGAGACAGCCGGCTAGTGGCCTTCGCGTTGGACGAAACAGTAACCATTGATCGAGACGTTAGACAGTCCGACGCGTTGGTTCGCGCTACAATCGCCGACGGCGCACTTCGCCAAACCATGCTGCAGCAACAGATGACGATCTACACGATCGAAGGCGACGCCAACAACGATCGCACGGTCATTCTGGAGCACCCCAGGCAGGGTGGATACGAATTGGCGGATATCAATCCTGCACATGTTGAACTGACACCGGGCGCCTACCGCATCGCCGTCGAAGTGTCGGCGGGTGAAACAGTAGTCGAGGAGATCGTGCTTGAGCGTGAGGCATTCCAACGGGTCGAAATCGCTACGCTCGGCGCAGATCAAATTCGTTTCTACTCTACGTCTTCTAGTCTTTCAGACGAAGTGAAGGCCGTGTTTGCGGACCTGGCGGAGCGGGTGCGCGCTGTCGAGGAGCAAGAGTCGGCCGCTCGCCAGACCTCGATTCAGATCGACGAGATTGTTCGCGATCAGGCACGGCTCAGGGACAATTTAGCCGTTGTTCCAACTGACAGCGACCTGTTCCAGCGCTATATGAGCAACTTGTCATCGCAGGAAGATTTGCTCGAAGGACTGGGCGAAGTGCTCGCCCACCAGCGCGATGCCGCTGAAGTCGCGCGTCGCGAGTTGGCTGACTACATCGCCAATTTGACAATCTAACTGCAAACTTCGGCCATAAGCCCGCTTTACCGCCCCGATCCGGGATGGTAGAGCGGGCTCCGGCATGGATGGGTGGCCGAGTGGTTGAAGGCACCGGTCTTGAAAACCGGCAGGCGGGCGACCGTCTCGTGGGTTCGAATCCCACCCCATCCGCCAATCGTAAACGGTCCGTTCAGTACAAATGCGCTGACGAAGCTGCTCGACCTCTTACGCTGCCCCGGGGGCAGATTGTTTAGCATCAGTCACATCAGTTGTTCCGATTCAGACTTTGATCCTGCGGTCGCCTAAACCACGTCACATTGTGACTGTTAGGTGACGCCTTCGCGCACCTCACCCGATCGATATGAAGTAGAGCCCCCATGAGCGCATCAGAACCCTACACACCGCCGAAAGTCTGGACCTGGGACCAAGAAAATGGCGGTGAGTTCGCCAAGACCAACCGGCCGATAGCAGGCCCGAACCATGAGAAGGAACTGCCGGTCGGCAAACACCCGCTACAGCTCTATTCGTTGGCGACCCCGAACGGGGTAAAGGTGACTGTCATGCTCGAGGAACTGTTGGCCAAAGGCATCTCGGGCGCCGAATACGACGCGTGGCTGATCAAGATCGGCGACGGCGACCAGTTCGGCAGCGGCTTCGTCGATGCCAATCCGAATTCGAAGATACCAGCCCTCGTTGATCGCAGCGGGCCGACGCCGATCCGGGTTTTCGAATCCGGCGCGATCCTGGTCCATCTCGCGGAGAAGTTCGGCGCCTTTTTGCCGACGGACGCGGCAGAACGAGCGGAAACGATGTCCTGGCTGTTTTGGCAGATGGGCAGCGCACCCTATCTGGGCGGCGGCTTTGGCCACTTCTATCGCTATGCGCCAGTGAAGATCCAATACGCGATCGACCGGTACACGATGGAAACCAAGCGCCAGTTGGACGTGCTGGATCGTCAGCTTGCGAACACCCAGTACATATCGGGCAAAGACTATACGATTGCCGATATGGCGATCTGGCCCTGGTACGGCCAGCTCGTGCTCGGCCGGCTCTATGACGGTGCTGAATTCTTGGACGCGGCGTCCTACACAAATGTCGTGCGCTGGGCCGAGCAAATCGACGCTCGCGAGGCAGTACAGCGCGGTCGCATGGTTAACCGCACCTTTGGCGATGACCTTTCAATGCAGCTGCACGAACGACACGACGCCAGCGATTTTGAGATGCGAACGCAGGATAAGCTCGAACCCGCCGCCTAGCGCGTCCGCATTAGCCCAGTTTACGAAGTCGGTTCCAAGGCTTAAGCGGTAGTCCAGCCATCGGGCGACCATTTGAGCAAGGGAGTATCAAATACTCCCAAGACCCGCTCCGAAACCTGGGGCGAGCTCTCATCGATGCGCTCTCGCCAGACATTTGTTTGGCGCATAAGTGCACCGATGACAGCGACATTAAGATTAAGGCTGGTCATCAAGTTAAGGGCAGCGATCATCGATTGGCCGGAGCTGACGACATCGTCGACAAGGGCGATGCGTTTGTCCTTCAGCAAGGGCAATAGGCGTGGGTCCAGATAGAGGCGTTTAGCCTGATCAGGACTGGTGATCGAGCGCAAGGGAACGGACAGCGCTTCGTCGTACCAGAACTTGCGCGATGTCCCGAGAGGGGCATAGCGCGGGTGGCCGAGCGCGCCTGCGACTCCACGCCCGGCGATCAGACCCAGCGTTGGCACCGCGACGATGATATCGGGGCGCTCGTCGGCGAGCCTGTCCGCTAAGGCGCTGCATAGGGTCTTCTCAACGGCGAGCGAAGCCTGATTGATGATCAACGATGCGAGGCCGTTATCGGGCCGGCTTGGCGGTCGGCGGATTGGTAGCAACAGGCCCTGCCCGTTCGGCAGGCGGGCGATGAAGGTATTTTCAGAGATCGGACCGACCGCACCACCAGGTGGCAAGAGGTCTTGCCAATAGTCGAGTGGATCGATGTTGGCTTCGTCTGGCACTGGTAGCTCCTGGGGTCGCGCCTGGCGGCCAGCATAGGTGTCTCGCAACGGTCCCGAAAGGCCCCCTACTCTCTTTCGCGGGTCGGCGGCTCGTCCTCGTCGTCAAACAGGATGCGGTTGGCAGCGCCCTCAAGATCGTCGTACTGGCCTGCGCGCAGCGACCAAAGGAAAGCGACAAGCCCGACGAGGCCCAGCACAATGGCGATGGGGATCAGGATGACGAGTTGGTCCATCTGACTACCGGCGCGAGAGGCGCAGCGCGTTTAGCACGACGACAATCGAGCTGCAGGACATTGCGATTGCCGCTAGCAAAGGCGTGACCAGACCGGCGATCGCAATCGGTATGGTGATGACGTTGTAGCCGAACGCGAGGGCGAAGTTCTGGGTCACCAACCGGGCCGACCGGTCGGCGATTTGGCGAACCGTCAGAACCGGTGCTAGCGCTTCGCCCTGGAATACGAAATCAGCCGCCGTTTGAGTGATGTCGGAAGCGCTAGTCGGCGACAGGGAGACGGTGGCGGCCGCTAGCGCCGGCGCGTCGTTGAGGCCGTCACCGACCATCATGACCTTGCGGCCTTGGTTGGTTAGCGCGGTCAAATGAGCGACCTTGTCGGCCGGTGTTGCGGCGGCGGTCCAGTGATCGATACCCACCGCCTCGGCCACTTGGGCGACGGCCGGTAACCGGTCGCCGGAGATCAATAGCACGTCGATCGATTGTATCTTAAGCGCAGCGATGACGTCGGCGGCATCAGATCGAAGCTGGTCCTGGAAGGCAAAGCGGACGGGCGTTTTACCCGGTCGCGCCAGCCAAAGTTCCGGACCTTTGACGCCGTCGTCATCAGCGACGTTACAGAACCGGCGGCTGCCAAGCTTCACCTCGCCACGCTCAGTTAGACGGCACAGCCCCTGCCCCGGCCGTTCCTCAACACCAGTGGCCGGAGTCGTTTGCGACGCCGCTCGTACGAGGGCGCGCGCCAGCGGATGGCGGCTCGAATGAGCCATTCCGGCGGCAATTTCGATTGCCTCGTGATCTATGTCGTCGGCGTTGACCAGCGTCGGATGGCCCAAGGTCAATGTGCCGGTCTTGTCAAAGACCACCGTGTCGATGTTGCCCGCGCGTTCAAGGGCCGAACCGGACTTCACCAGTATGCCGCGCTTCATGAGGCGTGAAGTGGCAATGACTTGCACGACGGGGACTGCCAAACCCAGTGCACATGGGCAGGTGACGATCAAAACCGAGATTGCGATCAGCAAGGCGGGTTGCCAAGCGAGGCCGACAATCAGCCACCAGCCTATGAAGGTCGCCAGCGCCAGCATATGAACCACGGGCGCATAGAGGCGACTGATCCTGTCTGCGATACCGACGAAGCGAGCCTTGCCCTGCTCCGCCGCCTCCATAAGGCGCACGATCTCTGACAGTAGCGTGTCCTCGCCGACCGCCTTGGCGGTGAGGCGCAGCGGTGCCTCAAGATTGACAGTGCCGGCAAAAACCGGTTCGCCCGGCTGCACGGCGCGCGGGAGTGTCTCGCCCGTGATCAGGCTGGTATCGAGTTCGGAGACGCCTATCTCAACGGTACCGTCGATGCCGATTCGCTCGCCAGCGGCCACCAGCACGGTCATGCCCGGCGCCACCTGTTCGGCCGGCACGGTTTGGGTCTTATCACCCACCAGAATCGTGACCGATTGCGCGCCCAATGCCAGAAGTCGCTCAGCGGCGGCGCGGGCCAATCGGCGAGCCCTGCGGTCCAGATAGCGGCCAATCAGCAAGAAAAACAGTAGCGTTATGGCACTATCGAAATAGGCGTGCGGGCCCCCCATGATCGTTTCATGAAGGCTGATCGCCGCTGCCAGGATGACGCCGAGCGTGATCGGCACATCCATGTTTGTGCGGCCGTGGCGGAGCACCGACCAGGCCGAGCGATAGAACGGGCGTCCGGCATAGACCAGTGACGGCAACGCAATCAGGGCTGAGAACCAGTGCAGCAGCGTACGCGTCGCTTCCAACATTCCTTGGGCATGGCCGGCCCAGATCGCGACCGACAGCAGCATCACATTGGCCGCCGCAAACCCGGCCACGGCGAGTGCTCGCAGCAGACCCTTTTCTTCCTGACTATCCGAGTGCTGTAGGCATTCGGGATCATAAGGTGCGGCGCCGTAGCCAAGATCGCCTAGCGCTGCGACAAGCCGGTTGCCGAGCGCCGGCGCCCCTTGCCATGTGGCGGCCAGCCGGCGCGTCGTCATATTGACGCGGGCGTCCTCGATACTCGGCAATGCCTTGGCAGTCCGCTCGATCTTGGCGACACAACCGCCGCATTGGATACCCTCGACCATCAAGTGCAGCGACCGCTTGCCGTCGGCAAGATCGATGACGTAGGGCGTCACATCAAGTCGATCGCCGCTGACCGGTGTCGGCCTCCCACCTGCTCTCGAAGGCGGAAATGCTGCGGTGGCGGTATCGGACATTAGGGCGTTACCAAGACCCTGGCGTCAGCACGCAGACGATCATCGCCGCGGGTTATGTCCATCCGCAAGTTCCAGAAGCCCTCCAGCGGCACCGACACCTGCTCACCATAGAGCCCCTCACCCCGATGGCTGAGTTCGATGGTGAAATCATGATCGTCCGATATTGGCCGCGAAACGAGCACTGATATGACCGCATCCATTACCGGCCGGTCCTGTTCATCGAACGCCTGCAACTGGACGTCGATCACGCCGTCGCCCAGCGGGACGGCACCGGCGGCCAACCGCCAGCCCAAGGCATCTTGTGCTGCCTCTTCCGCGAGCACCTCGTTATAGGACAGCCCGCGATCATAAGCGCCATCGGTCGACAGGCCGTTGAAGCTGGAAATGGCAAACGACAGCATGATGCCGTTGGCCGCAACAACAACCAGGAAGAAACCCACGAAAGCCCATGGAATCCATGAACT
>JBCCER010000154.1:0-10594 GCA_039030175.1 Pseudomonadota bacterium | reverse complement strand
TGGCCCCCGCACCAACATCCAGATCACGGGCGGTGAGCCCACACTGCGCCGGGCTGAAGATCTCGAGGCGATCACCCGACACATCAGAGGGCTGGGCATGCGTTCGGCCTTGTTCACCAACGGCATCCGGGCGCGCCGGCCGTTGCTGGAGCGGCTTGCGAAGGCAGGGCTGAACGATGTCTGCTTCCATGTCGATCTGACGCAGGAGATCAAGGGCCATGCCAGCGAGTCGTCGCTGAATAGGGTGCGCGATTTCTGCCTGGCGAACGCCGACGGGTTTGGGCTGCGGGTCAATTTCAACACCACCGTGTTCGACGGGAATGTAGCCGAGATCCCCATGCTGGTGCGCTGGTTCACCGCCCATGCTGGCCGCATCAACCTCGCCTCGTTTCAGATGCAGGCCGACACCGGTCGCGGTGTTCTGGGCGCACGGGACGAAGGCCAGATCACACAAGATTCGCTCATGCGGGCAATCCGGAACGCCACCGGCGGCGCAGCCGATTTCGGCGTGTTCCAGATCGGGCATCCGTCTTGCAACAGGCATGCATCGATCCTAACGGCAGGCGGGCGAACCGCTCCGCTCTATGCGGACACGGCTCTGTTTCGTGAAATGTTCCAACGCGTCGCCGGGCGGACGGACGACTGGAACCGCGACCGTGACGTGGTTCGGGCCTGCCTTGCTGCGTGCCTGAATCGACCCGGCCTCGTGCTCCGAGCGCTTCGCGCGGCCTGGCGTAGCTTTTGGCCGCTTGCGCCGGCGCTGCTGCGCGGCCGCCGCCCCCACCGTCTGAGCTTTTTCATACACAACTTCATGGCCGAAGACGCCATCGATCGCGAGCGCTGCGAGGCCTGCGTCTTCACCGTGATGACGCCGCGCGGCCCGATCTCCATGTGCGCGCACAATGCGGACCGCGACCATTTTCTGACTGGCGGCCTCAGCAAAACCGCCCTCGCGCAGCGCAAGACGGCGCTGGCGTTCAAGCAACTTAAAGGCCGCCTGCGTGCCCAAGCGCGAGCCAAGGCCACCGCAGGCGAAAGGAGAACAGCATCATGAGTTTCGTCACCAAAGTCGCCGGCGCCGCCATCCTGGTCGCCTTGAGCGCCTGCGCCTCAATCGAGCGCGCCGCCATTCCGACCGCTCAAGTGACCGATAGCGGCTGGCTCGCGTTCACACCGGGGTCTAGCGAGATTGTTGACCACAGCGCCTGGGATGCGTTTTTGAGCACCTATCGGGTGGAAGGGCTGGACGGCATCGCACGCCTTCGCTACGCGGCCGTGACGGATGCCGACTTAGCGGCGCTGGAGCGCTATATCGGCGCGCTAGAACAGGTCGATGTCGCTGCGCTCGACCGACCTGAACAACTCGCCTACTGGATCAATCTCTACAACGCCAAGACGGTCGCTCTCGTACTGCGCGACTACCCGGTCAACACCATCCGCCGGGTCGATGGCGGCCTGCTGGCGACCGGACCGTGGAACCGGGACGTGGTCGAGGTCGACGGACGTTCGCTGAGCCTCAACGATATCGAGCACACGATCGTGCGGCCAATTTGGCAGGATGCACGGGTGCACTATGCCTTTAACTGCGCAGCGCTGGGCTGCCCGAACCTGATCGCCGAAGCTTACACGGGTGAAACCATCGATGAAGTGCTGGACGAAAATGCCCGTGCTTATGTGAATGATCCACGCGGCTTTCATTTCGAGGGCGACCGTCTGACCGCCAGCCGCATCTATATCTGGTTCGTCGAGGATTTCGGCGGCACCGAAGCCGGTGTGCTCGAGCACGCAGCGCGCTACGCCGAACCGGACCTCGCCGAACGCCTGCTCGAAGCCGGCCGGATCAACAGCTATGAGTACGATTGGGGCCTGAACGACGCGAGCTAGTCGTGCCTACCGTGACGCCAACCACGCCTTGAACATCGGGTCGGTGCGCTTAGCGAGGACGCCGCTGACGATCTCGCCGCTGTAAAAAGGTGCGGCACTCGCTACGGTTGGGCTATCGAGGGTGAATTGCGGGAATCCGATATCGGTTAGCGTTCGGATCGAGGTGGCGTAGACGACGCGTGGGATGCGGTTCCAGACGATCGCGCTCATGCACATCGGGCAAGGCTCGCCCGTGGTGTACAGGGTCAGCCTGGTCCAATCGATCTCGGGATGCTCATTTCCGCAATTGATGATGGCGTCGATCTCACCGTGATAAAGACGGTTGTGGCCGCCTCTATTGGCGCCGCTACATTTCACCTGGTCGGTTTGGTGGTCGACAATCACCGCTCCGAAAGGAGGGCCATTGCCGCCTTCCAGAGCGGCAATGGCCATCTCCATATAGCGCTCGTCACGCCGGCGCTGCTGCTCGCTGAGCGCGTCGGCCGGCGTGACGACTATCCGACGATGGTTAGTCGCCGGCGCCATATTGGCCTTGAGGACGAGGCACTGGCGATGCCTCACCTGGCTGTGGCACAGGTGTCATATCGGCCGCGTGGACGTGGTCCAGTGCGGTGGATGCGTCATACACCTCCTCATCCAGTTCGCCCTCACTCTTGGCGACAACCACCGAGATGGCTGAATCGCCCGTTACGTTCAGTGCGGTTCTCGCCATGTCGAGGATCCGGTCGATGCCGGCGATCAAGGCAACACCCTCCAGCGGTAGACCGACCGACGTCAACACCAGCGTCAGCATGATCAATCCGGCACCCGGCACGCCGGCGGTACCGATCGATGCCAACGTCGCGGTCAGTACAATGGTGACATAGTCACCCATGCCAAGCGAGACGCCAAAGGCCTGGGCGACGAACAGTGCGCACACGCCTTGATAGAGTGCGGTGCCATCCATGTTGATGGTCGCGCCCATCGGCAGGACGAAGCTGGAAACGCCTTTCGAAACGCCGAGATTGTTCTGCGCCGCCTTCATGGTCACCGGCAAGGTGCCGGCGCTGGACGTGGTGGTGAAGGCAACGATTTGGGGCTCGATCACGCCCTTGAAGAACTTCACCGGGTTAAGGCCGGCGGCGAATTTAACCGCACCGCCATAGACCAGAACGGCCTGCACGACACAGCTGATGTAAACGGCGATGATCACCGTACCGAGCGGCAGCAGGACCGAAAGGCCGTAGGTGCCTCCGACCCAGGCCATCAGCGCGAACACGCCATAGGGCGCGAAAGAGATGACGATATCGGTCAGCTTGTAGATCACCGATGAGAGCGAGTTGAAGAAATCGCGAACCGGGGCGGCCTTCTCACCCGCCATATTGACCGCCAGGCCGAAGACGATGGCGAATACGATGATCTGGAGAACGTGACCCTCCGCAGCCGCCGTTATGGGATTGGACGGGATCAGTCCGATCAGCGTATCGAGAATGCTTGGCGCTTCTGTTGGCACCGCGTCCGAGACGCTAGTGAGGTCAATGCCAGCACCTGGCTGGAAGATGGTGCCGAAGAACAGGCCGATGGTGATGGCGACGGCGGTCGTGAGCAGGTAGAGGCCCACGGTCTTGATCCCGATGCGGCCCATTTTTTGCAGATCGCGCAACGCGGTCATACCGCAAACCAGCGAGACAAAAATCAGTGGGACGACCAGCATCTGAATCGCCGAAATGAACATGGTGCCGATGGTTCGGATGCCGTTGGCAACCGCTTCACCGCCCGACAGGTTCAACACGACACCAACAACCACACCCGCAATCAGGGCGATCGCGATCTGCTTCCAAAGCACCATTGAGGTCCAGGCGGAAAACAGGCCGCGACGAGACGATTTACTATGCGCCATCTAAAATCTCCCCTTCTCGCCGCCCTCAAAAATGCGAGGGACGACGTTCGAAAAATGCAAATAAAGTATTGGAATCTGCATCGCCGAAACGACGCGCAATAATATTACTCGGCGTGATCTGGCCCCTGGGGCCACCGTTATCAAGCAGAATCTGCTAGCGCCGTGACTTTGGACTGCTAGCGGCGACGATGACGAGAATAATGATGGCCCCTGTAAGGATCAGACGGGGGCCTGCGCCAAGGCCAAACGTGTTCAGCATTGTCACCAGCAAGAACAAAAACAGCGACGCGCCCCACAGGCCAGGGACGTTGCCAAAACCGCCTGCTACCGACGTGCCGCCGATGACCACGACGGCGATGGAGGACAGGAGATATTCCTGCCCCATGTTGAGCGCGGCGCCGCCGGAAAAGGCCGCCAGGAAATAGCCGCATGTGGCGGCAAATATGGCGCTCATGACATAGGTCTTGAAGCGCACCTGCTCGACCTTGATGCCTGCAAGGTAGGCGGCGCGCTGGTTCTGACCGACGGCCGTTACCGATCGGCCGAAGACGGTCCGTGTCAGCACGATGTGCATAATGATCGCGAGCAAAATGACCAGGATCGCCAAGATTGGGACGCCGAAGATTTGGGCGACCGCGAAGTCGCTCAGGGTTTCCGGCGGTCGGACGCGTAGGCCGCGATTCCACCAAATCGCGGTCGATTGAACGATGAAGCTGGATGAGAGGGTGGCGATGATCGGCGGGATGCGCAGCAGCAGGATGAGGGCGAAGTTCCCAACGCCGACCGCCAGCCCCGTCGCGAGCGCGACCGCCAACCCGACCGGGATCATGGCGTCCGAGCCGTCCATCGTCTTCATGGCAATGGTGCCGGCCAGGGTCATGGTCGCCGGTATCGACAGATCGACATTGCCAGGGCCAAGTGTGATGACGAACATTTGGCCGATGGCAACGAGGGCGAAGAACGTGCCGAAGGTGAGCGCGGCGCTGAGAACTTCGCCGCCGCCCTGCCCGCCGGTGAAGGCCATGATGCCAAGCCAGGTCCCGGCGGCGGCCAGATAAGACCAGATCCAGGGTCTGGTGAAGTAGCGGCGCAGGCCGATACTGTTTTGGTTCATCGCCGCGCCTCCGACCGGTTGATCAGAACACGCAGCGCCAGGACGATGATCAAAATTGCGCCCTGGGCCCCGATCTGCCAGTCCGGATTGAGGCGAAGGAAGGAGAGGAACGAGCCGGCCAACGTCAGTGTCATCGCGCCGATGACGGCGCCGATCGGCGATACCCGGCCGCCAACAAATTCTCCACCGCCCAGGATGACCCCAGCGATGGACAGCAGCGTGTATCGCAGCGCGATATTGGCATCCGCCGATGTCGTTAAACCGACGAGCGCAAGGCCTGCTAATGCACCAAACACACCTGCGAGGGCGTACATGGTAATCTTGGCCCGCAGCAGCGACCAGCCGGCCCTCTGCACCGCCTTCGGGTTGCCGCCAACACCGCGCAACACCGCCCCGTAAGGCGACCACATCAGGCCGATGTGGATAATGACGGCGATCACAATCGACGCGATGATCGGGAACGGCACATAGGGCGGATCCCAGCCCATCAAGCCGCTGAGCCATGTCGGCGCCTCACCGCCTGGCGTTGGCAGCACCAGAATTGCGGCCCCCATCCAAACGAAAGACATGCCCAGGGTCACAACGATGGCCGGTAGGTTTCTGATGTGGATCAGCGCACCCAACGCCGCATAGACGATGACACAGCCGATTAGGGCCGCGAGACCTAACAAAGGCGTGTCATGGAGCAATGTGGCGGCTATGCAGGCGGTGAAGCTGACATAGCTGCCAATCGAAAGATCCAGATCGTTTACGCAGATGATGAACATCTGGGCGATGGTCGCCAGCGCGATCGGGATCGCGAGGTTGAGCAGCAGGTTGAGCCCGAAATAGCTCATCGTCCTTGGCTGCAGATAGAAGATCGTGCCGAGGATCACCGCCAGGGACAAGGCCGGAAGCAGGGCGCGCGCGAGACGCGGGTTAAAGCCAATCCGGTTCATGCGAGAGCCTGGAAAGAGGCTTGCAGCACCCTTTCCTCCGTCAACTCGTCGCGGGCAAGGTCGGCCACGATGGCCCCATTGTTGAAGACATAGGCGTGGTCGCAATGTTTCAATTCGTCCGTCTCGGTGGTGTACCAAAGAAATGTCCGCCCCTTCGCGGCCTCTTGATGGAGGATGGCGTAGACTTCGCGCTTGGTGCCGACATCGACACCGCGCATGGGATCGTCCATCAGGATGATCTCTGCCTTGGAGCCGAGCGCGCGGGCGAACAGCGCTTTCTGCTGGTTACCGCCTGACAGCGACAGGATGTTGTTGTTCATATCGGGCGTTTGAATCGACAGTCGGTCGCGCCAGTCCCGCGCGAGACCGTCCTGGGCACCGTAATCGATGAGCAGACGGCGCAGCCGTTCTCTCAGCGAGCCGACGGCGATGTTCTCGCTGATCCACCAGAGCGGGAAGATGCCATCAGTCTGACGGTCCCCGGCGATAAACGCCACTGTGCCATCAACGTCGTCCTGGCCGCTGCTGCCGGACGCATCGAAGATGCGCAGCAGCATGCGGGTCTGGCCCTGACCGCCGAGCCCGGCAAGGCCGACAATCTCGCCGCGACGGGCAATGAAGTCTGACGCCTCGCCCTCGCGCCGCTTCATGCTGACGCGGATTGGTTCCTCAGAGCGTGCGGCCGCATCCTTTGTTTCGTCTTCTTCGCTATCATCAGCCACATGCCCCATGGCGGCGACAAGCGCGTCGCGGTCAAACTCGCCGGCCTGCCGTGACGCGACCACCGTCCCATCGCGCATGACCACGATCCGGTCGCTGGTGGATAAGATTTCGCCCAGCAAATGGGAAATCAGGACGGCGCTGCGACCAGTCGCGGCGTGCTTGCGGACATAGGTCAAAAGCTGTTGGGCAATGATTTCGTCGAGCGAAGAGGTCGGCTCGTCGAGAATCACCAGCCGCGCCTCGGTATCGGTCTCGGTGAAGGCGCGCGCGATCTCCACCATTTGCCGTTGGGCAATCGACAGATCGCCAACGACCGACGACGCGGAGATGCCGTGGTTGGGAAAGATCTCGTCCAGCTTGGCGATGATCAGTGCGCTGGCCTTTCGCCGCCAGGCCAGCCCCGTCAGGGACGGGTGCATGATCCGCGTGTTTTCCGCGACCGTCAGATTGGGGCAAAGGGAGAGTTCCTGGAACACGCAGCGCACGCCTTCCGACTGTGCGCTGACGACCGAGTACTTGCCCGTAACGTTCTCGCCGCCGATTTGGATGGTGCCCTGGTCCGGCGCAAAGACGCCGGCGAGGACGTTCATGAGCGTACTCTTGCCGGCACCGTTATGGCCGACCAGGCCGACGCATTCGCCGGGCGCCACAGTGAGATCGACACCGGCCAACGCGCGGACGGCGCCGAAATGCTTTTCGACGCCGTCCAACTTTGCCAAGGCCGCCGCTTCAGCGGCCATTGTCGCTCGCGCTCGTCATGCAAGCGACCTTAACAGAAGCCCTCGCCTACTGTGCAGCGGCAATTACCGCCTGCGCTTCTTCAAGCGTGTAGGTGACGTTTGCAACGCCGCCGACTTCGGTGGTTGCCAGGTTTTCTTCCAGATTGTCCTGATCGATGCGCAGGAACGGCACGACCAGATCTTGCGGCACCTCCTCACCTGCGAGGATCTGCTGGGCAACCCAGAAGGCCAAGGTCGATACGCCCGGCGCGATCGAGACCGACATGGTCTCATAGCCGTTCTCGGCCTTTTGCTCAGCCCACCAGGTCAGCTCGTCATACCGATTGCCCATGATAATGATCGGCATGTCGCGATCGGTCGCGGCAAAAGCCTGGGCAGCGCCATAACCGTCACCGCCCTGGGTCACGACGGCAGCGATGTCAGGCAGGCTTGGCAGGATGCCGGCAACGGCCCGCTGGGCCACATCTTGTGCCCAGTCACCATGGACGGAACCGACGATCTCGAAGTTCGGATTCGCGTCCACCGCCGCATGTATACCGCCGCTGATCGCGTCATCGACGAACACACCGGCAAGGCCGCGGATTTCCAGCAGATTGCCACCTTCAGGCAGGTGCTCTGTCAGATAGACGACTTCGTCATAGCCCATTTGGTGAAAGTCCACCGCGATGCGCCAGGCGCAGGGCTCGGTCACCACGCCGTCAAACGACACGACAGTCACGCCCGCATCGCAGGCCTCGCGAACGGCACCGTTCAGACCCTCGGGTGAGGCAGCGTTCAGAACGATCGCGTCGTAACCTTGCAGGATCAGATTTTGGATCTGGGCAGCCTGCTCGGTGACTTGGTTTTCGGCCGTCGTGAAAGCGTCTGCGGCCGCGACGGCGCCGTCGGCAACGGCCTGCTCGCCGTTGGCTTCCCAACTGCGCAGCATGGCCTGGCGCCAGGAGTTGCCGGCGTAATTGTTGCTAAGCGCGATGCGCATATCGGACGTGTCTTGCGCCTGGGCGTTCATCGGCACCGCGATGGCGGCGGCGGCGACGATCAGGGATGCGAGGCCGGCCCTGGCCCGCAGTTCAGATAGCTTGTTCATCACAGTTCCTCCCGGTTGCATGGGTTGCCGCGCCGGCGATCGCGGGCGTAGCGAAGGTGAAACCTCATCTCAGAGCGCCTCGATGTGATCATCGGACGTCGTCGACGATCGACGCTATATCGATCATATCCCGTTGTGCGAACGGTACCCTTCCATGCTAGCATACAAGTTCCTTTTGGCAACATGCCCCAGTTGGCGGGCGTTGTGGTTCGGCACGGAGGGATCGGCGATTGAGAGCGGCGGTGCCAGCAGGACAAGATCAAAGACGGGCGGCGCAGGCCTACGAAATCATCCGCGCCGAGATCATCAGCCTTGCCATGCCTCCGGGCTCAACCATCACCGAGAACACGGTTTCCAGCCGGCTCGGCTTTTCGCGCACGCCAGTACGGGAGGCGCTGATCCGACTGAGCGACGAGGGGCTGGTGGAAATCAAGCCCCAGCTCGGCACCAAAATCTCCCTGATTGACCCGGCCTCCGCGTTTGAAGCCTTACTCATTCGCCGGGAGTTGGAAAAACTGCTGGCGCAACGTGCTGCCGGAAAATTGGACGCCAATCTGAAGAAACGCTTTCGGGATAACCTGGCAGCTCAACGCGCGGCCGCCAAAGCACGCGACAACGACGCATTTTTTCAAGCCGATGACGCGTTCCACAGACTGATCGCGGTTGGTGCCGGCCTCAAGCGCGTGCCGCTGGTGATTGACTTTGCAGCGGTCGATTTGTCCCGCATCCGCAACATGGGCATCCATGTCCCAGGGCATACGAAAACGACCATCGGCGAACATGTCGAGATCTTCTCCGCCCTGGAAAAGGGCGGTGCGAAGGAAGCGCAACATAGTATCTCGCGGCATCTGCGCTCGGTCTTTTGCAGCTTCGAACAGCTATGGACCCGAAACCCCGACTGGTTCGTGCCCGGTTTCGACTGGACGAGCCAGGAATTCTAGCCGCGTGCTATCGACTTAGCGCAGCAGTCGCTCGGCATTTCGCAAGAAGCCCACGACCCAATCGTACGAAGGAGCGCCACTTTGGCCAAGCAAGTAGTCTTCGGTGCAGCGAATATAGCTCTGGCTTGCAGCTTTCTCGTGCTGCCAGCGTTGCCTGCAAAAGCAACCGATTGCGCCAATGGCCAGATCTTGCTCGGAGAAATTTGTGTCGAGACCGAGGAGGCAGCCAGCACCATCGGCCGAATGGTCGAAGACAGTAAGGACCGGTTCGATCTTACCGCCGCCATTGTCAGCGTCGAAGTCGGCGGCACCCCGGTTCTGACCGAAGCGTTCGGCACCTCCATGGCGGGCATTCCAGCGCGACCGGAAATGCATTTTCGAAACGGCGCCGTAGCGATCGCCTATCTGGCGAGTGTGCTGCTGCGCTTGCAGGAAGACGGCGTGCTCAGCCTCGACGACCACCTGTCGCAATGGTTCCCCGACTATCCGCGCGCCGACGACGTGACGCTGGCGATGCTGATCAACAGCACGTCTGGCTATGCCGACTACGTCAATCTCGACCTGCTTCCGCTTTACGAAGACCCGTTTCGCCAGTTCCAGCCGGAGGAGTTGATCGAAATCGGTCTCTCGCAGCCGATGGCCTGCGACCCGGGCACCTGCTTTAACTATGCCCACACCAACATCGTCATCCTTGGCGAGGTGCTTTCGGCAGCTAGCGGCCGTAGCGTCGAAGACCTAATCGACGACTATGTGCTGGCGCCGTTAGCGTTGGAGAACACCAGGAGCGAGTCGACTCCGGTTATCCAGCAGCCGGTTCTGCACGCCTTTACGGCCGAACGTGGCGTGCTCGAAGACTCGACCTACTGGAACCCGTCCTGGACGTTGGCGGAAGGTTCGATCATGACCACGGATATCGGCGACCTGCTGACCTCGGCCATCGCGATCGGCTCCGGCAGCCTCTTGGCGCCGGACTCCTATTCCGAAATGGTCGCACCGACTACCGCCGGTCTCGCCCCGTTTTCGAACCAGACCTATTACGCGCTTGGCGTGCTCGTGACCAACGACTGGGTCGTCCAGACGCCGTCTTTTGCCGGTTATGCGGCGGTGATGGCTTATCTACCGTCTGAGCAAATCGGCATTGCCGTGGCCGTCACCTCCGGCGCCGAGACGCCTGACTCGCCGCGCCCTGCAAACACGATATTCTCGGAGATCGGCGCTTATCTCGCGCCTGAAACCGCGCCTGGTATCGGCCGATAACTCCAGTCGATAGGAGGTCGCCTTGATCGAC
>JBCCER010000153.1:0-10730 GCA_039030175.1 Pseudomonadota bacterium | reverse complement strand
GTGCTCGAGTCTGATGATTTGGCCGCTGAGATGATCGTCGGGGCGCATGTCGAGGGGCCATCGGTGTCGCCCGAAGACGGTCCGCGCGGCGCCCATCCCGCCGAGCATGTACGGCCGCCGTCGATTGAGGAATTCGATCGTTGGCAAACTGCGTCGGACGGCTTGGTGTCAATGGTAACCCTCGCGCCCGAGCATGAAGGGGCGATTGACTATATTGCTGAGCTTTCCGGCCGGGGCATCCTCGTCGCGATCGGTCATTCGGCTGCAACAGCCGACCAAATTCACGATGCCGCCCGAGCTGGTGCGAGGTTTTCCACGCATCTCGGCAATGGCGCCGCCGCGCAACTACCGCGCCACCCAAATCTGATTTGGGCACAGCTCGCCAATGACGGCCTTACCGCCAGTTTCATCGCGGACGGCCACCATCTTCCGACGGACGCGTTTGCGGCGATGGTGCGGGCCAAAGGACTGGATCGAGCCATCCTGGTCTCCGACAGCGTCGCGCTCGCAGGTATGAAGCCGGGCACGTATGACCAGCCGGTCGGCGGTAAAGTCACGCTCAGCGAGGATGGCCGCGTCAGCCTTGCCGGCACCCCCTACTTGGCGGGGGCAGGCTTGCCGCTCGCGGCCACAGTGCCGATCGCCATGCGGATGGCCGGTCTTAGTCTTTCCGATGCCCTGACATTGGCAACCGCCAATCCAGGCAGCTTTGTTGGCCGAGCGGAGGGTCTAAAGGTTGGGGCGCGTGCTGATGTCCTGCGCTTCCGATTGCCCGCTGAGTCAGGTGAACCGCTAGACGTGCTTGATGTATGGTCAGCGGGAACGAGGGTCGCGCCATGATCAAAGCTGGCGTTGCCGTTGTTGATGTGACCCCGGATTCGGGACTTCTGATGGCCGGATTCGCCGCGCGGACCAAGCCGGCCGAATGTGCCCACGACCGACTGACCGTGCGCGCGCTGGCGATTAACGACACCGCTTTGGTTGTAGCCGACGTGATCGGCTTTCACCATGAGATGAGCGCACGCATCCGCGACCGCTGCCCGTTCGCCGCACAGAACGTCATGATCTGTGCCACACACACCCATGGCGGCCCCGTGTCGATGGCGGGACGCCTCCATGCTGCGGCTGATCCTGGCTATCTAACGCGCTTGGAAAATTCCTGCGTCCTCGCGATCGAGAAGGCGCTAGCCGACCAAGCCCCCTCGACATTGACATATGCTGAGGGCACTGACCCGGATGTTGCGCGCAATCGGCGTCATGCAGACGGCCCCATAGATCGCGCCCTGCCGGTTCTTCGAGTGCACGGCCAGGATGGAACCCTGCGCGCCATCCTCGTCAATTATGCCTGCCATCCGGTGGTTCTTGGCGCTCATAACCGGCAGTGGACGGGCGACTATCCACACTATGTCCGCGCCAATCTGGAGCAGACCCATCCTGGCGCAACGGCCATCTTTCTGACCGGCTGCATCGGTGACCTTAACACCGGCCATTCGGCGGAGGCCTCGATCACGCTTGACGTGCCGTCCGAACGAACGTTCGAGGCCGCCGAGACGATTGGAGAGAAGATCGCAACCGCCGCCCTCGACGGAGTCGAGCAAACCTTGGGGGCTTCAACGGCTCAGGCCGAAACTTCCGTCGATTTGACGTTCGAGCGACGTGAGACCGCCCCCCTTGAGACCCTGCGCCACGACTGGCTTGAAGAGGCGGCGCGTAGCAGCGAGGCACGCGCCACCTTACTCAGAATCTGGGCTGACTGGGCACGCGACATCGCACCGCGAACCCCAACTCCGCAATCGGAACGCGTCGCACTTTTGAATTGGGGTGGACTGCAAATCATCGGCATGCCCGGCGAGATCTTCGCTAGCATCGCGCTTGATCTGCGTGCCGCGCTCGCTGGAAAGCCGGTCATGCTGGCCGGCTTCTGCGAGGATAATCCGGGCTACATCCCGCCTAAGCAGGAATACCAATACGGCGGCTACGAAGTCGAAGAAGCGCACCGGTTCTACGGCCAGAGCGCCACGGTAGCGCCCGGCTGTGCGGAGGCGATTCGGGACGCCGCTTTTCGGCTTGCCGGCGTTTGACATGCAACCGGTTGCATGCAACACTGATCAAAATGTTGTAGTGACTACACCACAACCAAGGAGGGGAGCATGGGAAGGCAAAGTAAGACATCGTTGACGTTCGGTACCGCGCTGTTGGTTAGCACGGCGATTGGCGGCGGGACTGCGCTCGCTGAAACCATCACGGTCTGGAGCGGATTTCCGGAGATGGTGCCCTTCTACGAGCATGTCGCCGCGTCCATGGCCGACGATCACCCGGATCTGGAGGTCAACGTCGAGGCCATCGCTCTGCGCGAGCATGAACGGCGCATCGCACTCGGCCTCACCGGTGGCGGACAGGGCACGCTCGTGGTCGAACTGGCCGGTTCGACGGCTCAACGCTACATCGAAAACGACCTGCTGCCGGCAGCGCCGGACGATGTTGCTGCCTTCGTGACTGGCGACGGCAATTTCTCGGACTTCTTCATCGACACCGCCAGCGATGGCGGCACGGTCTATGGTGTCCCGCTGTTCCGAGGCCAAGGAGCCCTGTTCTACAACACGGACATGTTTGAGGCGGCCGGGCTGACCGATCCGCCGGCGACGATGGCGGATTATACCGACTACGCAGAGGCGCTGACCCAGCGTGATGCCGATGGCAATCCGATTGTGTCGGGTTGGAGCCTGCGTCTGTCGGGCGGCGGCCAGGGCATCGCCGAGAAATTCTGGATCAATCTCTTCCAATTCGGCGGCTCGGTGCTTGAGCAGACCGACGACGGCATGTGGCAAGCCGGTTATGCCAACGAGGCTGGCCGCAACGCTCTGAACCAGTATCTGGTCAGCCTCTACACGCTGAACACGGTTACCCCAGAGATGCCGGCAGATGCCGAGGCGTTTGAACGCGAGCAGACCGCCATGTTCATCCGCGAATCCTGGGTGATCGGCGATATTGCGGCACGCTCGCCCGATCTCAACTACGCCACGGCGCCCCTGCCCGTGGGCTCGATCGCGCTGCCGGTGAACCTCTATGTCAGTGAGGGTGACGAGACAGATGCCGCTTGGGCCTTTGCCATGGCGGCAAACGATCCGGACAACCTCGTTTGGCTACTGGAAAATGTCGGCTGGTTGCCTAACCGGATCAATGTCGACTACTCGTCCGTGACCACGGCGATCCCAGCCTTCTCGGCATTCGTCGACAATCCGGAAGGGTTTGAGTTCTTTACCCTGCCGGCGATCGGTCCGATTGAGGAGGTCTTGACCCGTCTGGCGGCCCAGTTGGAAGCCGCTTTCGCCGATGAGTCACTGGCAGACGATTCTGAGGCGATCGACGCCTTCTTGGCTGCAGCCGCCGAAGAGACCAACCGCATCCTCGAGCGTGAAGGCCTGCTTGCGCAGTAGCCATTACGTTTGAGACACTGCCGTCCCGGGGCCTGCCTCACCCCCCGGGACGGCGTGTTAGTCTCCATAAGGCGGGCAGATGCTGCGCACTAAGAAATGGCGCTTTGCGATCCTGGCGATCCTGCCGACGCTCGCGATTTTCGCCTATGTGCGCATGTTTCCGATTTGGGAAACTCTGCGCCTGAGCCTACATCGCTGGGACATTCTGTCTCGCGATAAGCCATTCATCGGCCTAGAGAATTTTCAGGAGCTGTTCCAAGACCAGTTGTTCCTAAACGCGCTGGTCAACACAACCATCATTGCCTTTGGCGTGCTGTTCGTGACCATTCCGACGGCGCTGGTGATCTCGGCGCTTATCTATCACCGCACCCGCTCGAGGTTTGCGGGCTTCTACGAGACCTCGGTCTTCATTCCCCATATCGTGTCGCTTGTGCCCGCAGCGATGGCGTGGAAATGGATCTTCGACGCCAATCTAGGGCCGTTGAATGCGGTGCTGGAGTTCTTCGGCATCCCAGGCCAGGCGTGGCTGTTCGATCCGGTCCTGTCGGTAATCTGCATCATCATCCTGTGCTCGTGGCAAGCGCTCGGTTACGCGGTCTTGATCTACATTGTTGGCTTCAAAAACCTTCCAATCTCGCTGTTCGAAGCCGCCAAACTTGACGGTGCGTCCGGCATTCAGCGGTTCCTGTTCGTCTCGGTGCCCATGCTCCGGCCGATCACGCTCTATGTCTCGGTCGTTACGCTGATTTCGGCCTTCAACGTCTATGCCCAGGCCTTCGTCCTGGCCTCCGACGCCCAAGGCGCGCCCGGCCGCTTGGTTCGCGTGCTGGTGCTGGACATGCTGGAAAATGCATTCAGGAATTACCGGGTCGGCTATGCCGCGTCGGAAGCGGTGATCCTACTCCTCATCGTGCTGGTGCTGACGCTCATTCAGTTCGGCCTGTTGCGCGAGAAGTGGAACCGATGACCGACGCCAGCCAAAATCATGGTGTCGACTCTGCCCCGGGCATCGGCATGACGGCGAAGGCACGGATGACCAATCTGGTCATCGACATTGTGCTGTTCCTCTTCGGCATCCTGATGGTGCTGCCGCTAATCCTTCTGGTCGCGAACGCCTTTAAGACGCCTGAAGAGATGGTCGCCTGGCCGCCCACGATCATTCCGGCCGATCCGACGATCGAGAATTTTAGTTCCGTACTCGGGGACACACCCCTGCTGCGCTGGATCTGGACCAGCCTGCGCTTTGCCTTCATGTCGATGGTTGCGATCGTCATCACCTCGTCCATCGTCGGCTACGTGCTGGCGAAGTTCAAATTCCGCACCCTCGAAGTGATCTTCATCCTGATCCTCGCCACGGCGATCGTGCCGTTCGAGGTCTACATGATCCCGCTCTATTTCGAGGCCCAGGCACTCGGCATCTTGAACTCGATCTGGGGCCTGCTGCTCGGCTATCTGGTGATGAGCTTCGGCATCTTTCTGATCCGCCAGAACGTCAAACACTCGATCCCGGATGAGTTGCTGGAGGCTGCCCGCATAGACGGCGCCGGCGAAATGTGGATCTTCGCCCGCATTGTCTTGCCGCTTCTTCGCGGTCCGTTGGGCGCCCTTGCGGTGCTTGCCTTCTTCCAGGCCTGGACGGCGTTCGCGTGGCCAATCATCGTCACGACATCGCGCCAGAGCTACACGGTCGAGGTGGGCTTAGCCCTCTTCCAGACCGGCTTCACCGTTGATCTCGGCAGGCTAAGCGCCGCGGCGGCCTGCGTGCTGATCCCGTCGGTGACCATTTTCGTGATCCTGCGCCGAAACTTCGTCCAGGGCATCGCAAGCACGGGGGTCAAGGAATGACCTGCACCCCTCTCACCCCGAAAAGCTAAGCCATGGCCAACGTCGAAATTCGCAACGTCCACAAGGCCTACGGTTCGGTCGAGACTATCAAGGGTGTGTCTATCGACGCGCCGGATGGCGAGTTCGTCGTCCTCGTCGGCCCGTCCGGCTGTGGCAAGTCGACCTTGCTGCGCATGATCGCCGGGCTTGAGGAGATCGACGCCGGCGTCATCAGCATCGGCGGCCGTGTAATCAATCAGGTGGAGCCCAAACACCGCGACATCGCCATGGTGTTTCAGAATTACGCGCTCTATCCGCACATGACCGTGGCGGTGAACATGGCGTTTTCGCTGCGACTAGCGAGGACGCCGAAGGCCGAAATTCGCCAGCGTGTCGAGGAAGCCGCCCGCATCCTGGGCCTGTCCGACTATCTTGAGCGCTACCCAAAACAGCTTTCCGGCGGACAGCGCCAACGCGTCGCGATGGGCCGCGCCATTGTTCGCAACCCTCAGGTCTATTTGTTCGATGAACCGCTCTCGAACCTGGATGCCAAGCTGCGGGTTCAAATGCGTGCCGAGTTGAAGGCGATCCACGCAAGGCTCAAGACCACGACCATATATGTCACCCACGACCAGATCGAAGCCATGACCATGGCCAACACGATCGTCGTAATGCGCGACGGTATTGTCGAGCAGTCTGGCGCACCACTTGACCTCTACGACCATCCGTCAAACACGTTTGTTGCCGGCTTTATCGGATCGCCGGCGATGAATCTGATGGAGGCTCAGTCCGATGGCGTCGACGGCGCTGTTAAGATCGCCGGAGAGAACATTGTTCGTCACGGCGTTCAAGGCGTTGCAAAAGGAAAGGTGATTTGCGGCATCCGCCCTGAACATCTCGCCGTAGTCGAACCGTCCGCCGATGGGATCGATGTGGTGATCACCAACTTGGAGCCCACCGGGTCCGACACGTTGGTGCAGGCGCAGCTCGGCGGCCAGCTGATCACCGCCCAATTGCGCGAGCGGATTGCCGCTTCCCCTGGCGATACAATCCGCCTTGGCAGCGCGGCCGAGAACGTGCATCTGTTTGATCCATCGGCTCAACGGCGACTCGGCGGATCGGACTAACTCAACGATCTGCCCCAGGCACGGACACGGCATCCATGACCACGGCAGATACAATCACCATGCGGCGCCCGGATGACTGGCATTTGCATCTGCGCGACGGGGCTATGCTGAAGACCGTCATCGATGATACCGCCCGCCATTTTGGACGCGCGATCGTCATGCCGAACCTGGTGCCACCGGTTGTCACGATGGCGCAGGCAATCGCCTACCGCCGGCGTATCGAGGCTGCCCTGCCGGACGGCTCCGGCTTCACGCCGCTCATGACCCTTTATCTGACTGAGAACACAGATCCGTCGGACGTTGCGGAGGCGCATAAGAGCGGTACGGCGACCGCCGTGAAACTCTATCCGGCCGGCGCGACCACCAACTCTGACAGCGGTGTGCGGGATTTCGAGGCGGTACGCGGCGTGCTGGAAGTCATGGAGAAGATCGGCATGCCGCTTCTCATCCATGGCGAGGTGACGGACCCTGATATCGACATCTTCGATCGCGAGGCGGTGTTTATTCACCGCCATCTCACCCGCCTCCTGCGGGAACACCCAGGGCTGCGCATTGTACTGGAGCACACCACCACAGAAGATGCGGTCGCCTTCGTGGAAAGCGCAGGCGGCAGGGTCGGAGCGACCATCACACCGCATCATCTGGTGATCAATCGCAATGCCTTGTTCGCTGGGGGCATTCGACCGCATCACTTTTGCCTGCCGATCGCCAAGCGAGAGAAACACCGCCTGGCACTGCGCAAGGCCGCAACCTCGGGCAACCCGGCCTTCTTTCTGGGTACCGATTCCGCCCCGCATACGATCCACACAAAAGAAGCAGAGTGCGGCTGCGCCGGCATCTACAACGCGCCCACCGCGATGGCGACCTACACGCAGGTGTTTGAAGACGAAGGCGCGTTGGATCGGCTGGAGGCCTTTACCAGCATTAACGGGCCCAAGTTCTATGGCTTGCCGGCAAATGAGAGCGAGATCACACTCGTCCGCGACACGCCGGCCGAGGAAGCTGACCGGACGCTACCGGACAGCGCCGGCGTTCGAGTCTTCCAACCTTCCAATTTGAACTGGCGCGTCGCGGACAGCTGACCGGCCTGGGCGTCAATCGCCTTCCGCCAGCACCCGGTCCAGTATATCGAGCCGATCGGCACCCCAATAGTTGCGGCCATCGACGATGACCCATGGGGCACCAAAGACACCGCGCGCCATCGATGCGTCCGTCTCCTCCCGAAGGCGATCCTTGATACGCTGATCCCTCAGTCCTTCAGCCAGTGCTTCACGATCAAAGCCTGCTGCCTCCGCGACATCGAGCGTCTGCTCGACTTCCTTGATGTCTTCACCGCGCCCGAAATGGGCGTTGAACAAGGCCTGGACCAGCCTGCGCGCGGCTTCAGGTCCCTCGGTGTCCATTGCCCAGTAGAACGCGCGAGAGGGCTGTAGCGAGAAGATGGGCAGTTGGGGCGGCTCAACATAGGCGATGCCCCATAGTCGCGCGAGCCGCGCCAGGTCTTCCCGCGCATACGCGGCCCGCAACGGCGTCGCGTTTACCGGTCTCCCACCATTCAGCTTCATCGCCGGACCGAGAAGGATCGCGCGCCAGTCGACCGTGCGGCCATGTCTGGCCGCAATACCGTCGATCCGCTGGGACGCCAAATAGGCGTAGGGGCTGGCAATGTCGAAATAGAACGTTATGGGGCCGGACATGGGTTAGGGCTGCCTACCAGGGGATCTCGCTGCCATCATAGTTCCAGAAGCGTCCGGACTTGTCAGCGTCGAGTTCGCTGATGATTTGGCGCATTCCGGCAACGCTGTCCGCTGGCTCCAACGGGGCCTTGGCTCCGCCTATCCCACTCTTGACCCAACCGGGATGCACCACCGCAAAGCTCAACCCCTCGCCCTTGTGGTCCATCGCCAGCGCCCGCATGGCCGCATTCACCGCAGCCTTGGAGGAGCGATAGATGATCGCCCGGCCGCTGCTCTGGCCGATACTGCCCATCTGGCTAGAGATCGTAACGATCTTGCCATGCTCGCTCTCTCGCAGATGCGGCAAAAAGGCTTCGGTCACGCGCACCGGACCCAGCGTGTTGGCCTGCAGCACCCCAATCCAGGCTGCGTAGTCGATGCCGCCATCTTCGAGATCCGATGGATTTCCTACCCCGGCATTGTTGATCAGAAGATCAATCGGAATGCCCGCAAGCCGTTCCGACATGATGACGACCGCGGCAGGGTCCGTCACATCGAGCTGTAAGACCGTCACATCGCCATCGATGTCGAACAGGTCGCCAGCCCGTTCGGGATCGCGTACGCCGGCCAAAACGGTCCAGCCCTCCTCGGCATATTGCCGGGCGAATTCCAGGCCGATACCGCGCCCCGCTCCGGTGATCAAAACGACAGGCACTGTATCCTCCTATGCGCCGAGATCATGCTGGCTGGTCGACCGGCGGGCCGTAATCTCAATCTCGACCTTCATACGGTCGTCGATCAGACGGGAAATCACGGCAGTTGCCGCAGGCCTGACCCCTTCGCCTACTTCGGCTCCGACAATATCACCGTAAGTTTTCAGAACGCGATCAGCGTCGGCCTGGTCGGCGATGAAGATCTGAGCGCGCACCACGTCGCCGAATGCGGCACCGGCCTGGGCCAGAACTTCTTTAATAGTAGCCAGCGCTCGCCTTGTCTGGTTTGCCACATCTTCGTTGATCGCACCGGTGACATAGTCAAATCCCGTGGTACCGGAGATGAAAATCCATTCATCGTCGATGACGGCCCGCGAGTAGCCGTATTTGGCTTCGAACGAAGACCCAGTGCTGATGCCACGCCGGCTCACGCGGCTTGCCTTTCGATCGCTACTGCCGTTGCCTCGCCGCCGCCGATGCACAGGGACGCAACGCCCCTCTTGCTATCGGTTTTCTCCAGCGCCGCCAGCAGCGTGACCAAGATGCGCGCGCCCGAGGCTCCAATGGGATGGCCCAGAGCACAGGCACCGCCATGGATATTGACCTTGTCCGCCGGCAAATCCAGGTCACGCATCGCTGCCATGGCGACGACGGCAAACGCCTCGTTGATTTCATAAAGATCGACGTCACCAGCCTTCCAGCCAACCGTATCGAACAACTTGTTCATGGCGCCGATCGGTGCCGTGGTGAACCAAGCCGGCTCTTGGGCGTGGCTGGCATGGGCTTTGATCTCCGCCAGGATTGGCAAGCCTCGTACCTCTGCAACCGAACGCCGCATGAGCAACAGGGCAGCGGCGCCATCGGATATCGAGCTGGAGTTTGCTGCCGTCACCGTACCATCTGGCCGAAAGGCGGGCTTAAGAGTGGGAATTTTGTCCGGCTTGGCATTCATCGGCTGTTCGTCGACCGCAACCTCGACCTCGCCCTTGCGGGTCTTGACCGTGACGGGCGCGATCTCCCCCGCAAAACTGCCATCCTCCGTGGCCTTCCGCGCGCGAGCGAGGCTTTCGATCGCGAAGGCATCCTGCGCCTCGCGGGTAAACTGATAGTGCTGAGCCGTGTCTTCAGCGAATGTGCCCATCAGGCGACCGGGCTCGTAAGCATCCTCCAGACCATCAAGGAACATATGATCGAGCGTGCGGCCATGGCCCATGCGATACCCTTGCCGTGCGCGATCGAGCAGGTAGGGCGCGTTGGTCATGCTCTCCAAGCCGCCGGCGATGGCGATGTCGGCAGTGCCAAGCGCGATCGCATCGTGGGCCAGCATCGTCGCCTTCATGCCGGAACCGCACATCTTGTTCACCGTGGTGCAGCCGACGCTGTCCGGGATGCCCGCCCCTTTTGAGGCTTGGCGCGCCGGGGCCTGGCCAAGTCCAGCGGGCAGCACACAGCCCATCGTCACTTCGTCGACATCCTCCCCATCCACGCCCGATCGCTCAAGCACAGCGCCAATTGCGGCAGCGCCCAGAGCGGTTGCCTTCACATCCTTCAAACTGCCCTGAAAGCCGCCCATGGGCGTACGCGCTGCGGCAACGATTACGACCGGGTCCTTCGCAAGATCCTGGGCCATTTAGTGCTCCCGATATCTGGGTTGATCTGTCATCACCCCGATGTGGTCATGGCCGGCCAAGACGCCAAGCGTGGCTGACATCAGCCTTTTGTGGGCAGGACAAGCCTAGTTAACATTTCCAATACGATTTCATCATGTTGATCGTAAGTCTTAATGTTAACTAGCAGCGTTCCGCGAGGCGCGCCGGAGCGAGATGGCTTGACGGCAACCACCTCGGCCTCCGCCCGCAGGGTGGAGCTGGGTCTTAGCGGCTTGGGCCAACGCAGGCTCTCGACCCCGGCCCCGATGATGGGCGAGCCGCCAAGGATCTTGCCGTCCACGAT
>JBCCER010000152.1:0-10763 GCA_039030175.1 Pseudomonadota bacterium | reverse complement strand
TCAGGACCAACTGATCGAGCGACCCATCCTCAAAATCGGCTTGAAACAACCGCTCCATCGACAGCAGCGTCGCAAGAAGGGCAGCCACCCAAATCAGCCCAGCGGCAACGCGACCAAGGATTTCCGGCTCTGGGCCTATGCCAAATGGAAACAACACTACGGTGACGATGAAAAAGGCGAGGGCCACGCCCGCATCCGCGCCCGACCGGAACACCAGCGTGAGATCGCGGCGCATCAATCGCCAGACCGCACTCACGGTTTCAGTGCCTCCGCGTCTAGCGGTCGGGTCCGTCGTTGAGTCCCGAGCGCTAGTGAGTCAGTGCCGGGAATATCAAGCGGTTGGTGGGTCGCAATGATCACGCCGCCACCTGAGGCCCGATGGCTGTCGATTTCGGATTCAAGCCTGGAAACACCATCGCCATCGAGCGCCACGGATGGCTCGTCGAGCAGCCAGATGCGTGACGGCGCGACCAACAAGCGCCCCAGGCTGAGCCTGCGCCTCTGTCCGGCAGATAAAAAGCGACCGGGCAAATCGCTTAAACGCGCGATGTCAAAGGCCTCCAGCGCCAGTTTGGCGCGAGGCATGGCTTCCCGGCGGTCGAAAAGCCCAGCCCAGAAGGCCAGATTCTCGAGTGCCGTTAAATGTGGCTTAATCCCGTCTTGATGGCCGACATACCCGAACGTCCGCCGCTCCGTGGAAGGCGCGTCTTCTATTGTGACAGTGCCGGTCAAGGGCGCGAGCAGTCCGGCCAATAGCCGCAGCAGGCTGGACTTGCCTGCTCCATTCGGCCCCGTCACCACCAAAGCGCCCCCGGCTTCCAGGCGTAGCGAAACGTCGTTAAAGACCAGTCGCCCCGCCCGTTGGCAGGAAAGGTCGCTAGCGGTCAAAATCGTCATGGCGACGCTATAGCACGGGCCATGAAGCCTGCACCATTTTCGCCGCCACCCCGATCTTCACCGAATTCAAGACAAAAAAAGGCCACCGCCAGGGGTCAGAGAAGCGGTGGCCTTAAGGGTCCAGCGATGCACTTGCGGAGGCTTATCGGGACCCGCTCGGCGCGGCGGACTCGCAAAACGCCACACCAAGATTGTCCTTATTAAGGACTGAGAAAACCCTAGTAACCGATCATGGCGAAATTGTGATGCTGACCTCACCCTATCCGAGAATGTGAGGTCAGACTAGGGATTTTTGCGATGGTCGTGGATTATGATCCCATCGTTGGGCAACGTATCTGGCGTCACTAGGGCGACTGCGCCTCTCAACTTGGTAACTGATTGAAGAGTCTCGGCAATTGCGGCCATCAACGATTCATCGCCCATGTTTTCGGTCTCGACAAGCAGTTCCATATGGTCACGGTCCGCCTGAGAGGTCACATTCAACCTAGCTCGCCCAATTTCGCTGTGCCGATGAACAATTTCGGCGATCTGCCGTGGATGGACGAACATACCCCTAACCTTGGTGGTCTGATCGGCACGGCCCATCCAACCACGAATCCGGGGGGCGGTACGTCCACACGGACTAATTCCAGGCATCAGGGCCGACAGATCGCCCGTGGCAAATCGGACGAGTGGATATTCGCGGGCAAAGGTGGTGACGACGACTTCGCCGACCTCGCCGACCGGAACGGGATCGCCCGTGCCCGGCCGAACGATTTCGACCAGGATGTTCTCATCCAGGATCAACCCCTCACCGGCCTCGCTCTCATAAGCAATCAGCCCCAGATCGGCTGTTCCGTAACTTTGGCTGACCGTGATGCCACGGTCGGCATAAGCGGCCCGGAGATCGGGAAAAAGGGGGCCGCCGGAAACGTGCGCCAAGGTGAGAGAAGATGCGTCCAGACCGAGTTCGTCCGACTTTTCCAGGATGATCTTGAGGAAATCCGGCGTGCCGACGTAAAGCCGGGGCTTGACGTCAGCAATCGTGCGAGCCTGTAGCTCGGTGTTGCCAACCCCGGCCGGCACTACCGCACAGCCCAGGGCATGGGCGCCGGTTTCGAACATCGCGCCCGCTGGGGTGAAGTGATAGGAAAAACAGTTATGGACGATGTCGCCAGATCGTGCGCCGGCCGCGAACAGGGCACGAGCGGTACGCCAATAGTCCGGCGTTGCCCCTTCGGCATCGTAGGTCGGCCCGGGCGACGCGAAAATGCGGTGCAACCGACCTGGGTCAACTGAGGTCAAGCCGGCAAACGGCAACTTTTCAGCCTGCAGGGTCGGCAGGTCCGACTTGCGGGTTATGGGCAAAGTCGCCAAGGCTGCACGGGTATCGGTCGTTTGGGGGTCGACACCGGCCAGCAAGTCGCCATAGGCCGGAGCCCTATCCTGAGCAAACGCCACCTGCGCGGGCAGCGCAGCCATCAGGGCTGCTTCACGCACTTCGGGATCGCGGGTCTCCAAATCATCGTAATACTGACCCGTCATCAGACTAGAGCCACCGCTTGCGGCGCTTGAAGCTCTTGAGGTTCTTAAAGCTGCGACGCTCGGCACCGCCGCCGCCAAGATAGAACTCCTTCACGTCCTCATTGGACTTTAGATGCTCGGCGGTCCCGTCCAGCACCACCTTGCCGTTTTCCATGATGTATCCGTACGACGCGGCCTCAAGCGCCATTCGGGCGTTTTGTTCGACCAGAAGGATTGTGATGCCAAGATCGCGATTGAGCTGTTCGATGATGCCGAACACCTCCTTGACCAGGAACGGCGACAGGCCCATTGAGGGCTCGTCCATTAGGATCAGCCTGGGCTTGGCCATGAGCGCGCGGCCGATGGCCAGCATCTGCTGTTCTCCGCCCGATAGGTAGCCGGCAAGCCCGGTTCTCTCCTTCAATCGGGGGAAGTACTCATAGACCCGATCGATATCGGCGGCGATCGCGCCGCGATCACGCCTGGTATGGGCGCCAAGACGCAAATTCTCATGGGCGGTCATGTCTTGGATGATCCGCCGACCCTCCATGACCTGGAAGACCCCCTTGCGAACAATCGCGCCGGGATCGAGGCCATTGATGGTCTCGCCGCCATAAACGATGGAGCCGCGCGTGACCGCACCATCCTCGGCCTTTAGCAACCCCGAAATGGCCTTCAAGGTAGTCGATTTGCCGGCCCCATTGGCACCAAGAAGGGCAATGATCTGCCCCTCTGGTACCTCCAGGCTGAGGCCGCGCAGCACCAAGATGACGTCGCTATAGACGACTTCGATATTGTTGACGGACAGCAAGGGCGATGCGGTTTGCGGCGCTGTATCTGCCATTGCGGCTGTCATGCCGGCTCGTCCTTAAAAAGGAGAGCGGAGCCGAAGCCCCGCCCCGTTAAGCCCTAGTAGCCGATCCATTCCGGCCGGCGCGGCAATTCGATGATAGCGACCGGATCAAGCGCCATCGTGCCGTTATTCATCAGCTCAGCGATTTCCTGGCCTTCCGTCGAACCATTGACGCTGCCCCGATAGACCGCGACCGTCATCAGGCCACGATGGTCTTCGGCCGTCCAAGTCGATGGGAAGCAAACACCGTCCAGCCCCTCTGGCACCCAGTCGGTCTGGCTTTCCAAATAGGCGCGGATGTTCGGGCCGCTGATCTCGCCAGCCTCGCCCGCACCGCCGATTGCCTCGACCATATAGGCGGCCGAACAGACACCAGCGATGTAGCTAAGAACCTCATAATCTCCGCCGCCAGAGATCTCGCGAACGCGTTCGAGGCCCGGATTGTCATCGGTCCAGATCGATTCCGTGCGCACGGCGACCACGACGCCATCGGCGTTTTCGCCGGCCGCCCGCATCACCTGCTCGTCATAACCCCAAACGTTGGAGACGAACTGAACGTCCGTGCCGGCATTGGCGCAGCTATTCAACAGCGAGATTGTAGAGCCGGCGATGTTGGCGACATAGGCGTAGTCGGCGCCGATTTCGTTCAGCGTCAGGCATTGGGCGGTGAAGTCACCCGGCGCCAGCGTGTAGACAATTGGGTTGGCGACCTCGAAGCCCAACTCCTCGGCATACTCCGTGCATGCCACGCGGGGGCTTTCCGGATAGGGGTGATTGTCGCCCATATGCACCCAGACCGGGGTTGAGCCGTCACCATTCTCGTCCCAGTCCGAGGCCGCCCATTGGACCAGGGCGCGGCAGGCGTCCGAATAGGACGGGCCATAGAAGAAGTTATACGGCGCTGCGTTGCTGGACCGCTCGCCCTCGCCGGTCGGATCGGTCAGCGCGCCGGAATAGGAGGCCGAGAAGTAGGGCACCTCATCTTGCTCGACAAATTGCACCAGTGCTTCGGTGTCCGCAGTGCCCCAACCTTGGATGGCAACCACATCGTCGGACGCCCAGCCCTGGTAGATCGAGACGGCGCGCGGCGCCTGATAGGCATAGTCGATGGTCTCGAAATCGATCTGCTGGCCGTCAACGCCGCCATTTGCGTTGTACCAAGAAATCGTGTCGCTGATGCCGTCGGCATAGGCCACTCCGATCGACGCGGTTGGGCCCGTGAGGTCGGCCAGGTGTCCGACAGGAATGTCCTGGGCCTGCGCAAAGGCACCGGTCAACGCAATCGCGGCGGTTGCCGTGGCCAAGGTTAGCGTCTTCATACGTAAACTCCTCCCTAATTCGGGGTGATCGTTCGCACCCCCAGTTGCCACCCGTCTAGTAGGAGAACGGGTAGAGTTTCCAATAGGCTTTGATCTGGCGCCATCGATGGGCCAGCCCTTCGGGCTCGAAGATCAGAAACAAGATGATCGCCAGCCCGATGGCCATCTCCTTTAGATAGTTCAGCGCGCTGCCCAAGTTGAGCGCCCGGTCGACGGCGCCGCCACGAAGCATGGCAGCCACCGCCTCGGTCGCCTCGGGCAGCATGGTGATGAAAATGGTACCGAAGATCGTTCCCATGATCGAGCCCAGCCCGCCAATGATCACCATGCCCAAAAACAGAATGGAAAAGAAGATGGTGAAACTTTCCACCTGAACGAAAAGGTTGTGGTGAGCGAATAGGGCGCCGCCGACACCGGCATAGAAGGAGGCAATTCCGAAAGACAAGATCCGGTATTTGGTGAGGTTCACCCCCATGATCTCGGCTGAGAGATAGTGATCGCGCACGGCGATCAGCGCCCGCCCGTCCCTACTGCGCATCAGATTGGTCGCCGCCAGGTACAGGACCACGACATAGGCCAGAACGATCCACCAATACGCATGCACACTGCGAAATGAGTAGCCAAAGATCTCCAGCGGCCGGGCGACGGAGCCGTGTGAGCCTCCGGAAAACCAGTCGGCTCTGGCGAAGAAATCCTGCAGGATGAACTGCGCGGCCAGCGTTGCGATCGCCAGATAGAGGCCTTTGATACGCGCCGCCGGGACGCCGAAAATCAGCCCTACAGCAGCGGTCATCACGCCAGCTAACGGAATACAGAAAAAGACCGGGATGCTGGTGGTTTCGTAAATAAATACCGAGGCGAAGGCGCCGAAACCAAAAAAGGCCGCATGTCCGATCGAAATCTGGCCCGTAAAGCCCACCAGGATGTTCAGCCCAAGCGCCGCGATCGACAAATAGCCGATAGAGACCAGTAGGTTCATCCAATAGCGGCTTAGAACGTCGAACCCCAGATCGAATACCGTTGGTATGGGCACCAACGCCAAGATGATCACCAGCCCGACGACAAACCGCCGGCTGAACCGGTCATCGAAGATCGTCGTGTCGGCCGCGTAGCTGGATCGGAAGTCGCCGCTGGGCCGAAATGTCATGCCGGCCATGAATCAGATCCGCTCGATGTCTTTGGTGCCGAACAGGCCGTACGGCTTAATCATCAGGATGATGATCAGCACGTAGAACGGAACGATCTGCTGCAAGTTGCCGACGCCTGCAAACAGGTCGATATAGACGGCGAAGTGCTCCAACAGGCCGATGATGATGCCGCCGACGACGGCACCGACGATACTGTCGAGGCCACCCAGAATCACCGCCGGGAACACCTTGATGCCGAAGAAAGAAAGATCGGACGACACCGAGTTAACCACGCCGACCACGATGCCCGCGACGGCCGACACCATCGCCGAAATGGCCCAAGACATGGCGAAGACGGATTTGACCGAGACCCCTAGCGACTGGGCGGCCTGCTGATCGAACGCGGTGGCACGCATCGCCAGCCCCATCTTGGAGAATTTGAAGAACCAGGCAAAACCGCCGACGATGACCAGCGAAACCGCGATCGACAGAACATAGACGGTGCGAATTTGCGCGCCGAATATGTCTACATTGGGCGAGGCAAAGATCTGCGGATAGGGCTGGGGCGATACGCCGAACAGCCATTTCATCAGCGCTTGGAACACGATCGACAAGCCGATCGTGACCATGATGACCGAGATGATCGGCTCGCCAATCAACGGCCGCAACACCACAATTTGCAGCAAAATACCGAAGACGAGCATCACTACCAGGGTCAGCGGAAAGCCGATCCAGAAGGGCAATTGATACTCGATCAGGAAGTACCAGCAGATCCAGGCGCCGATCAGCAAAAACTCACCCTGGGCCATATTGATGACCTTGGAGGCCTTGTAGATCAGCGCGAAGGACATGGCGACCACGCCGTAAAGCGTGCCGATGATCAGCCCGGTAAGCATGAGCTGATAGAGAAACCCTAGGCGAAGACCTTCCATAGTGCGTTCGTCTCGCTCCGTCTATTCCGCCGCGTGGGCCGTCGGTTGCGCGGTTTGAGGTTTCAGGTCGACCACCCTCAGCACCGTCTTGATCCGCTGGCTGGTTCCGTCCTGAAAGGCGATGGTCGTGTCGATGGGAATGGCGTCGCGATCGCCATAGATCGCCTCGATGATGTCGCCATATTTGTCGTTGATGACGCCCCGGCGGACCTTTCTGGTCCGTGTCAGTTCGCCGTCATCCGCGTCCAGCTCCTTATAGAGCAGCAGGAACTTGCGGATATGCTGCGGCTCGGGCAGAGACGCATTGATCGCCTCGATCTCGCTTTGGATTTGGGCATAGACCTCGTCGCGAGAGGAAAGATCGGTGTAGGTCGTGAAGGCGATGCGCTTCTTTTCGGCCCATTTCGACACGATCGGAAAGCGGATACAGATCATCGCCGCCAAATAGGGACGCTGATCGCCGAGAATCACCGTTTCGGCCACGAACGGCGAGAATTTCAGCTTGTTTTCGAGGAATTGCGGACTGAACCGGTCACCGTGGCTAGTCGTCGCTAGATCCTTGATCCGGTCGATCACGACCAAATGACCGCTCTTGTTGTAGTATCCGGCATCCCCGGTGTGCATCTCGCCGGCTTCGTTGATTTCGGCCTTCGAGGCTTCCTCGTTCTTATAGTAGCCGGCGAACATGTTGGGGTGTTTGGTGACTATCTCGCCCACGCCATTGGCATCCGGCTGATCGATCCGCACCTCGATCGCGTCATTGAACGCCACCCCGACGGTGTCGAAGTCTACATCGTTCTTCGTGTGGATAGTGTAGGCGCCCAAGAGTTCCGTCTGGCCATAAAGCTGGCGTAGGGGCACCCCCATGGCCAGGAAGAAGCGAAAGGTGTCCGGCCCCAGCGCGGCACCGCCGGTCGCCGCTGACTTCAACCGGCTGAAGCCAAGCCGATCGGCCAAAGCGCCAAACAGAATTGCCTTGGCGAGCGTCGAATGGCGGCCGTCATCCAGCGCCTTACCACCAAGGCGCATGCCGAGATTGAACATCAGGTTTTTGAACCGGCTGGCGTCCATCATGCGCGAGCGCACGTCGGCCGCGATCTGTTCCCACACGCGCGGCGCCAGCAGTACGAAGGTCGGTCCGATCTCGCGCATGTCGTGCATCATCGTCTCGGGCTCTTCGACGAAATTCACCTTCATGCGGCAGACCAGGGATTTCCCGACCGCGTAGATCTGCTCCATGATCCAGGGCAACGGCAGAACCGAGACGTACTCGTCGGACGAATCCTTCGGGTCGACTTCCAGATAAGCCTCGCACTGGCCGATCATCGCTTTGCCCGTCAGCATGGCGAGCTTCGGATTGGCCGTCGTGCCCGACGTGGTACACAGCACGGCCACCGCATCGCCCTTGGTCTCGGCAACCATCCGGTCGTAGAGGCCGGGCTCAGCCTTCTCGCCCAAGGCAACGAAATCCTCGCCACTCATCAAGCGCGGATCGTCATATTTGCGCATGCCGCGCGGGTCGAAATAGACGATGTGCCGAACCGATGGGATGCGGTCACCCAGATTGAGTAGCTTGTCCACCTGCTCTTCATCTTCGGCCAGCACCAACTTGGCCTCGGCATAGGTCAGCAGATATTCGATCTCTTCATCGAGCGCGTCGCGATACATGCCCAGGCTGGCCGCGCCGGCGGCGTGCGCGGCGATCTCGCCCATCACCCAATTGGGCCGGTTGTCGCCGATCAGCGCGACAACATCCCCCTCGCCGATGCCAAGCTGCCGCATTGCCTGGGCGAACAGACCGACCCGGGCACTGTATTCGGCCCAGGTGATGGCGTTCCAAATGCCAAGATCCTTCTCGCGCAAGGCCACATCGTTCGGCCAATTGGCCGCATTGTGCGCCAGCAGCTTCGGCAGGGTGTCCGGCGTTGCGCTCACGCTGCCTCACCCTCCTCGTCTTCATCCTCGTCCGTGACGCCGAGATAGGCCAGCTTGACCTTCGGATGGTCCATCACATCGCTGGGCAGTCCCTCGGCGATCAGCCGTCCGAAATCGAGCACCATGACCCGGTCGGAAATATCCATGACCACGCCCATATCATGCTCGATCATGATCACGGTCATGCCCCACTCGACATTCAAGTCATTGATATAGCGGGCCATATCCTCCTTTTCTTCGAGGTTCATGCCGGCCATCGGCTCGTCGAGCAGCAGCAGCTGAGGCCGAAGGGCCACAGCGCGCGCCAATTCCACGCGCTTGCGCAATCCATAAGACAATGTGCCAGCGGTCGCGCCGCGCACATGTTGGATTTCGAGAAAGTCGATGATCTCCTCGACTTCGCGGCGATGGCGCAACTCTTCCTTACGGGCGCCGCCGATCCAGTATAGCGATCCTGTAATGAAGTTGTTTTTGAGCAAGTGGTGGCGGCCGACCATGATGTTGTCGAGCACCGACATATGGCCGAACAGCGCAAGGTTCTGGAAGGTCCGTCCCAGGCCCAGGTCGGCCCGCGCACTCGGCCTCAGCTTGGTGATGTCACGTCGCTGCAAGAGGATACGGCCCTGGGTCGGCGAATAGCGGCCGGAAATGCAGTTGACCATTGAGGTCTTGCCGGCGCCGTTAGGGCCAATGATCGAGAACAGCTCACCCTTGCGCACCTGAAAACTGACATCTTCAAGGGCGTGGACGCCACCGAACGACAGGCTGACGCGTTCAGCCTCAAGGATGGTTTCAGCGTCGTTTGATTTGTCTGGCCTCGGCGTTTCCGCCATGGCCGTCCTCCCTGCAATGTCCCGGTGCCGGCATCCGTTGGATCGGATGCGCGAAATTTGTCGCCACCGCTCGCCTCCCAGGCATATAAGCGCAGCGGCGCTGTTCGCTCAATACAAACAAATCGTTGGCCAAATCGCCGACGGTGCGGCGCGCAACCCGCCCATGTGGGCCACGAACTCGACCAAGACGAGTAGCGCGGTCAGTATGGCGTCCTCGAAACCCGGCACCAGAAATGACAGCGACCCAGAGCGACGCACACCATTCAAGCGGATACGGCGCGATTACCGTGGCAATGGGCATCGGCTTCGCGCTCATCTGGTCATCGGCGTTCACATTCGCGAAGTTTGCTCTTCAGTACGCACCGCCGCTGCTGATGCTCTCGGGCAGGTTTATGGTCGCCGGCCTTATCGCGGTTGCGATCGCCGCAGCGCTCGGCAATCGATTGCCGCGCGGTCGCGATCCGTGGATGCGGATTACCGTCTTGGGCATCTGCCAGAATGTGCTCTATCTGGGCCTGATGTTCGTTGCCATGACGTCGATCGAGGCGGGTCTGGGGGCGATCATCGGCAGCGCGCTGCCGCTGGTGGTCGCGGCGTTAGCGCCCGCCTTTCTTCACGAGCGGATCGGCCCGATCAAGATGACCGGCCTCGCCCTTGGTTTCCTGGGCGTCATTTGGGTCATGCAGAACCATCTCGGCGACGCGCCCTCCGGCGCACTTGGAACGACCGCCGGCATCCTTTTTGCTGCCGTGGGAACCATCGCGCTTGGCGTCGGGACGGTCGTCGTCAAGCATGGCAGCTTCGGCACCGGCATTATGATGGTGGTCGGGCTTCAGATGTTGGTGGGTGGTATCGTGCTGGCCCCGCTGGGGCTCGCCCTTGAGTCATTCTCGGATTTCGACATCACCTGGCAGTTTGTGGCCGCGATCTCGTACATTATCGTTGGGCCGTCGCTGTTGGCCACCTGGCTGTGGTTCACGCTGTTGCAGCGGACCAGCGCCACGGAGGCCGGCGCCTATCATTTTCTGAACCCGGTTTTCGGCGTCGCCGTTGCTTGGCTCGTGTTGGGCGAACAGTTTGGCTGGTCCGACTGGATTGGCATCGGCCTGGTTGCGGCCGGCATCCTCGTCGTCAACCGCGGCGGTCGGCGGCCCCCGAGCTAACCAGACTCTCGGGTAATCACGTCGTCCAGGATCGACAGGCCCAGATCCAGCTCGTCTTCGGTAATCGTCAGCGGAGGCGCGATGCGGAAGACGCTCGCCATCTTGGGCAGATTGACGATGTTCATGGACAGACCCAGATCCAGACACCGATTCATGATCCGCGCACCCATCTCGGGCCAAGGGGTTTTGGCTTCGCGATCG
>JBCCER010000151.1:0-10782 GCA_039030175.1 Pseudomonadota bacterium | reverse complement strand
GTTATCTGCGCGAACCATAAGCTGTACCTTAGGCATACCGCGCGCAAAGGCCCAGTCTTCGGCTGCGTCCATGATGTTCCGGCCATACTGCGCGCCGCGATGATCGGGATCGACGGAGACGTAGTAGACCCAGCCACGATGCCCATCATGGCCAACCATGACGCTGGCTACGATCCTGCCGTCAATGGTCCCAACAAGAATGTCGGCATTGGAGGCCGCGCATACGCGAGCGATATCCAACCTTGGGTCATTCCAGGGACGAATGAGTTCGCAACGTTGCCAAAGCGCCACCAGTGACACCGCGTCGGCGCTTGTCGCAGCACGGATATCCATCAACCGAAAGTGCTTTGAGGTGAGCCAGTTTCCATCGGCAGATCGGACCGTCCGCCCCACTCAGCCCAGGCCCCGTCGTAAACCGGAACATCGATTTGCCGATCACGGTATTGGACCAAGGATAGGATGCAGGCGGTAACGCCACTGCCGCACGAAGCGACGATGTTAGAGGCAGGACCAATACCAGCGGCGGCTACTCGCGCAGAAGTAATCTCCGAGGGGCGCAGGGCGCCGGTTTCAGGATCAATAAGATCAGGAAAGGGCAAGTTAAGGCTGCCCGGAATGTGGCCGGCGCGGACGGATGGGCGTGGATCAGGCGCGTCGCCAGAAAAACGTTGCGCATCTCGGACATCGACGATTGTTTCGCGACCGGTTTGAACGAAGTCCTGTACCTGCTCAACCTTGCGCAACAGATGAGGACGAAATGAGGGGTCGAAACGAGCTGCCGGCAGTGTGTTCGTGCCTGTCTCCAGTGGCCGGTCTTCCATCTTCCATTTTTTCAATCCGCCGTCCAATACGGCAACTTGGTCATGCCCGAATAAACGGAAGAGCCACCAGGGCCGAGCCGCACTGAACAAGCCCCAACTGTCATAGGCTACGATCCTGTTGCCGCTGCCGATGCCGAGTCCGCCGACAAGTTCGGCGAAGTGCTCTGGCGAGGGAACCATATGGGGTAGGTCGGTGTCGTCTTGGGCGATCTTATCCACATCGAAGCGGATCGCACCCGGGATGTGGCATTCGCGATACTCCGCATCCGCATCGCGATTCATGAAAGGAAGAAAGTAGGTTGCATCAAGAAGACGCAGGTCCGGATCGCCGAGACGATCGGCCAGCCAGGCCGTGTCGACCAGCGGGGTAGGGAGGTCGGCCGCCATGATCAACCCTCTAGAACGATATTGACGCGGCGGTTTTGGCGACCCTTGTTTTCGATCTTCGAGATCCGCAGCGGGCCGATCTCACCCGTACGGCGCACATGGGTGCCACCGCAAGGCTGTAGATCGACTGGAGTTTCGTCATCGCCGATCAGCTGCAGTCGGACACGGCCCTGGCCCATTGGCGGTTTCACCGACATGGTTCTGACCAGTTCCGGTCTTTGCCCAAGTTCATCGTCAGTGATCCATCGGGCATCGACAGGGTGATCCGCCGCAACGAGATCGTTGAGTTGGGCGGTCAATGCTTCCTTATCGAGGGCGGTGGCGGGCAGATTGAAATCCAGGCGGCTCTTCTCGGCGCCGACTTGGCCGCCCGTCACATCGCCCTCCACCAAGCTGCAGAGTAGATGCATCGCGGTATGCATGCGCATGTGCCGGTGCCGCCGCGGCCAATCGATGGACGCCTCAACTTGCGTCCCTACAGCTGGAGCGACAGCGTCCTCTGACAAAATGTGGCGCACCTGGTCGGGTGTATCACCTTTGATCGCGTTGGTGACGGAGACTTCCGCACCATCCCATTTCAGCGACCCGGTATCTCCTGGCTGACCGCCTCCGGTCGGGTAAAAAACCGTCTGATCCAAGACGACCCAATCATCGCCGACCTCCGTTACCGTGGCACTACAGGTGGTCAAATAGGCGTCATCGCGAAACAAAACGGACATGGCAGGTTAACTTTCAGGTCTGGCAGAGGGCGGCCAACTTATTCCGGCCCAAATCGGGCCGCAAGAGTGCCGGTGGCAGCCCTGTTATTCCCGGCCACGCCGTTGCTAGCCCAGCCATTCTCGACGGAGGCGTTCCTTGTTCAGTATCAGCCATTGCAAAGCAATAATGGTGAACGAAGCGGTCAGTCGTTCCGAACCTATGAGATCGAACGCATCTTCACTGCTAAGATAGAGCGCCCGAATATCTTCGCCCTCGTCAGCAAGTCCAAACAGCCCATCAACGGTTTCCCGATCGATCCGCCCCGCGACGATCTGGACCACCTCCGACGAACCTCCTGGACTCGGCATGAACTCAACGATCGGCACGATCTCCCTAAGTTCGAGCCCGGCTTCCTCCAGGGCCTCGCGACGCGCAACGCCTTCGGCCGTTTCGTTCGCCTCAACTATCCCAGCGGGAATCTCGACAAGCCAAGGCGGTTTGCCTGCCGCCGCCGAACCGACACGGAACTGTTCGATAAGGGCAACTCGGTCACGTCGCGGGTCATAGGGCAGTACAGCTACCGCTAAACCTCTCAACAAGACCTCTCGCTTCAGTGGTTCTGACCATCCGCCGTCGAAGAGTTCATGACGCAGACAGAGCCGATCAAGCTGAAAGAAGCCATGAAATCCGACCTGGCGTTCAACAATCTCGAATTTGTCGGGCATTCCGGAACTTCCTCGATTGAGGCCACGATGCGGTAAATGACCGGTAGATGGCCGAATAGACGGGATTGTGGTTTGACAATGGATCAACAACAACGAATAATTAAACGGGAATCCAGACGCTTGAAAACCAAGCGTTTTGGGATCAATAAATCACGCAAAAACAACGCTTGAGCTTTGGACTGTCTTGGAAAAAACCAACAAGATAGATGCCATTGCTTTATCGAACGAAGAATAGGCGTTTAGAACACAGGGAATGACTTGATGGATACCAAACAACTCGCATCGGTTCATGTTGCGCTGCCGAAAGTGGTCGACGACCTGAAGAGCGGCAAGATGGGACGACGCGACTTCCTGCGCACCTCCACCTTGTTGGGACTGTCCGCAACGACGGCCTACGGCATTGCGGGCAAAATCACGGGCGAGCATTTCGTCGCACCTGCCAGGGCACAGGGCACGCCCGGCGGAACGGTGCGCGTTTCCATGAACGTCATGGAGCTTTCCGATCCGTCGCTGGCTGACTGGAGCCAGAAATCCAATGCCTATCGCGCGGTCATTGAGCCGTTGGCAAAGATTGGAGCCGACAATATCACCCGGCCGTATCTTGCCGAGCGCTGGGAGGCGAACGACGATCTGACAGCATGGACCTTCTACCTTCGGGACGGCGTAACCTGGTCCAACGGCGATCAACTAATAGCCGACGATGTCGTTGCCAATATGGAGAAGTGGCGCGATGAGGCGCATGGGTCATCCAACTTCAGCCGCTTCTCGTCCGTTGCGTCGGCTGAGGCTGTCGACGATTTAACCGTTCGCTTCAATCTGAGCAGCCCAGACCTCGCCGTGCCGGAGGCGTTGGGCGACTATCCGGCGCTGATTGTCCATCGCGATTTTTGGAACAATGGCGGCAACTTCCTCGACAATCCGGTCGGAACCGGCCCCTACGCGTTGGCGAACTATTCCGTTGCGCAGCGCGCCGAGTTCACCAAGCGCACAGACGCACCGTGGTGGGGCGGCGATGTCATGCTCGATGGGCTCGATTTCATCGATCATGGCGAGGATCCGTCTGCCTTTTTGGCCGCCTTGGCGTCCGATCAGGTCGACCTGCTTTACGAGATCAGCGCCGATCAAGTCGCGGCCGTCCGCGGCATGGAAGATCTGACGCTTTATGAGAAGGTGACCGGTCAGACCGGCATCGCGCGTTTCCACGTTACGACCCCACCGTTCGATAATCCGTTGGTACGCCGGGCCGTTCGCGCCTGCATCGATCATGACGTGCTTTTGGAACTAGCGTTCCAGAATCTTGGCGTGCCCGGCGAAGACCATCATGTCTCGCCGATCCATCCGGAGTATGCGGCGATCCCACGGCCGGTGCAGGACTATGATCTTGCCCGCCGGCTGTTGGCGGAGGCCGGTTACGCTGATGGGTTGGAAATTGAAATCAACTGCGTCGCTCAGCCAACTTGGGAGCAGAATACCTGCCAGGTGATGGCCGAAATGATGCGGCCCGCCGGCATCACGCTGAATGTGAATATCCTGCCCGGCGGCACCTATTGGGATCGCTGGACAGAATGGCCGTTCGGTTTCACGGGCTGGACCCACCGCCCTCTGGGTGTACAGGTGCTTAATTTGGCTTATCGCTCAGGCGTGCCATGGAATGAAAGCAACTACGCCAATCCAGACTTCGACGCTTTGTTGGATCAAGCCAACGGCACGCTCGATATCGAAGCGAGGCGGCTGATCATGGAGCAGCTGGAGACCATGCTCCGCGACGATTCAGTCATCATCCAGCCGTATTGGCGGGCGATCCACACGGCCAGCAACAACCGGCTCCAGGGCTTTGAACTGCAGCCGGCGCGGGAGTTTGACTACCCAGCCTGGTCGCTTTCGTAATCCATGCAGGGGGAGATCGCGCGGGATGCTGCCGCGCAATCTCCCCAAGCTTCGTGAAATCCCCCACAGATATCCGCGGGTAGGGGACGGCTATTGATCGTCTTCCTTGCCCGACGGCTGTTGTTCATGCTGCTAACGATGTTAGCGGTATCTATCGTGCTGTTCGCTCTACTGGAGATTAACGTCGAGAGCATCGCAGTTCGCGTGTTGGGGCAATACTCGACACCAGAGCAGCGTGAAATTTGGCTAGAGACCAATGGCTATTTTCGGCCGATATACGAGCGGTACTTCGAGTGGCTGAGCAATTTCGCCAGAGGCGATCTCGGCGAATCCACGCTGTTCAACACCCGCGTCGCCGAGATTCTTTGGCCGGCCTTGGGAAACACGGCCATTCTCGGGCTGTTCACATTCGCGCTCATGGTGCCGTTGTCGCTTACGTTGGGTATCCTCGCAGGCATGCGTGAGGGGTCAGGCACAGATCGGTCGATCACGTTTCTCGCGGTGATCACCACCTCGATCCCAGAATTCGCCAGCGCCGTATTGCTGTCTTTCGTGTTCGTCTTCTGGTTGGGCCTGCTGCCGGGAACGAGTGGCTTTGCCAATGGATTCAGTATCCGAGAGATGATTCTGCCGGTCGCAGTGCTGGTGCTTTACGGGTTTGGTTACGTCGCTCGCATGACCCGGGCCTCGATGGCCGAGGTTATGCAAAGTCCCTACATACGAACTGCTGTCCTAAAGGGCATGCCGCATGGAAGGGTGATCATGCGGCACGCGCTACGCAACGCGCTGATTGCCCCGTTCACGGTGATCATTCTTCAGATCAACTGGCTGCTGTCGGGTGTGATCGTCGTTGAATTCTTCTTTGGTTATAAGGGCTTTGGCGCCCTGCTGCTGAGCGCGGCTCTCAACCACGACATCGACATGATTCAAAGCTGTGCCATGGTCGCCGTCATTGTCGCAGTCGCTACTCAGACCATTGCGGACATTGGCTATACCTATCTCAACCCGCGCATTCGGTTCACCTGAACGGGTTTAGTTTCAATCATGACCGACCGGACATATGGAACCGAACCAGAAGGGGCCACGCCTGCCGAACCGAGCGCGTTGGTCCGCGCCTTCAAGACCATCGCAATCGTTCGTGAAAGCTGGATGGCATCGGTTGGTCTTGGCATCCTGGTGTTTTGGATTCTGGTCGCCATCTTTGCGCCTCTACTCGCGCCATATCCCGCCGAGCAGCAAATCAGTCCGCTACTTAATGCGTCGCCTGGAACCTGTGCCGAACCGGACAGGCCGTATTTCACGTCGGAAGGCATGGAGCGAACCACGGGCGATGAATGCTATCTTCTGGGCGGTGACAATCTGGGCCGCGACGTGCTCTCACGGATCATTTGGGGGGCGCGACCGATCCTTGTTTGGGCGCCGCTGGCAACGGTACTGGCCTACGCCATTGGGATCGTTCTTGGAGTAATGGCCGGCTATAAGCGCGGCTGGGTCGATGATGTGCTGAGCCGAGTGTCCGACATCATTCTCAGTTTTCCGGTTCTCGTGCTCTACATCGTTCTGATCACGACTTTTGATCGAACCAACCTGAATATCTTGCTTGCTGTAACGTTTGCCAGCGCGCCCGGGATCATGCGTATCGTTCGTGGATTGGTCCTCGATTTGCGTAATCGCGACTATGTTGCGGCTGCCCAAACACGCGGCGAGAGCAGCTGGTACATCATGTTCGTCGAGATCCTGCCTAATGCAAGAGGGCCAATCATCGTCGATGCCTGTCTGCGTCTTGGCTACGTGATCATCACGCTTGGCGTGCTCGGGTTCCTCGGACTCGGTCTGCCGCCGCCGGACCCGAATTGGGGGAATCTGATCGCGGAGAACCGGGTCGTCGCGCTGACCTCGCCGCATTCGGTCGTTTTCCCATGTATCGCGTTGTCGTCCTTGGTCCTGGGCATGAACATGCTTGCCGATGGCTTGCGCGAAATCAGTCTGAAGGATTGATAGGGAATGAGCACCGCCATCAATTCTGAGCCCATCCTCCGGATTGAGGGACTGGATGTCTCCTACTTCACCCGCGCCGCCGAACTTCCGGCTGTCGTTGACTTCAACCTGACCGTCGAGCGCGGCGAGTCGATCGGGCTGGTGGGCGAATCCGGTTGTGGCAAATCGACGGTTGCCATGGCGATCATGCGCTATCTGGGCAATGTAGGGCGGATTGTCGGCGGGACGATCAAGTTCAAAGGGCGCGACATGGGCGCCATGAACGAAGAAGAGTTGCGCGGCATTCGTGGCTTGGAAATCGCCATGGTCTATCAGGAGCCGATGGCCGCCCTGAACCCGAGCATGAAGATCGGTCGCCAGCTGATGGAAGTGCCCTTGTTCCATGAGCCGGATTGCACGGAAGACGAAGCCCGGCGCCGATCCGTTGAGATGCTCGGCAAGGTTCGACTGGCGGATGCAAGTCGCGTAATGGAGGCCTACCCGCACCAAATCTCCGGCGGTCAACAGCAGCGCGTTGTGATCGCGATGGCGCTGCTGTCCAACCCATCATTGCTATTGCTCGACGAACCCACAACGGCCCTGGACGTGACCGTTGAGGCGGGAATCGTCGAGTTGATTGCCGAGATCAGCCGCGAGTTTGATACGGCGATGGTCTATATCAGCCACAATCTCGGCCTGATTCTGGAGACGTGCGACCGCGTTGCCGTGATGTATGCCGGCGAGGTGGTAGAGGAGGCCCTGGTCACCGACATCTTTGACCGGCCCAGACATCCATACACGCGCGGTTTGTTTGACTGTATCCCAACGCCGGGGCGCAATAAGAATGAACGGCCGCTGAAGCCGATCAGAGGCCGATTACCGCTGCCGCATCAGCGTCCGACCGGATGCTATTTTGGTCCGCGTTGTGATTTCTTCTCAGAAGGCCGATGCGACGGCGGAAAAATCCCTATGTCGGCTGCAGCTCCGGACCGCGATCATCGCGTTCGGTGCGTGCGCTGGGACGAGATCGACTGGTCTGAGCAGTCCGATACGGCAGAGGCACGTCCCCCTGCGGAGGTGGGCGATGTCGTGCTGCGGGTTGATGCCATGCAAAAGTACTATCCCGTCCGCGATCGATCGCTGGCGGCGGTGCTTTCCGGGCGATCGGTTCGCTACGTTAAGGCCAACGAGGATATCTCTTTTACCGCGCGCAAGGGACAGACGGTAGCCATTGTCGGTGAGTCCGGCTGCGGCAAGTCCACCTTCGCCAAAGTGCTTTTGGGATTGGAGACCGCGACGGGCGGGAAGCTGACCTTCAATCAGGACGACATTTCGGCGACCGCCGTAGCGGATCGCGACACCGGCCAGGTCCGATCGCTGCAGATGGTGTTCCAAAACCCCAACGATACCCTGAACCCGAGCATGACGATCGGCCGCCAGATTGGTAGGGTTATCCGTAAGTTCGGCGTAGAGAAGAGTTCGGCAAAGGCGCGCGAGCGTGTCCTAGCTCTGCTTGATCTCGTGAAACTGCCGCGAGATTTTGCAAAACGTCGGCCGCGCCAACTTTCGGGCGGTCAGAAACAGCGTGTTGGAATCGCCCGGGCATTTGCCGGCAATCCCGCCATGGTGATTGCCGATGAGCCCGTGTCGGCCCTCGATGTCTCTGTGCAGGCTGCGGTCACCGGCCTTTTGATGGACATCCAGCGAGAATACGAGACCACCTTGCTTTTCATCAGCCACGATATGGGCGTTGTGGAGTATCTGGCTGACCGGGTCGTGGTGATGTATCTGGGCCAGATCATGGAACAAGGCACGACTGAAGAAGTCTTTGCGCCGCCTTATCACCCCTACACCGAGGCCCTGTTGTCGGCCGTTCCGATCGCCGACGCCAGCGTTCACAAGAAGCGTATCGTATTGGAAGGACCGCTACCGAGCGTCTTGGATCCACCAAAGGGCTGTCCTTTCCACACCAGATGCCCGCGTAAGTTGGGCTCTGTCTGTGTCGAGCAGAAGCCACCTGTTCACGAAACTGTGAACGGACATGCCATTGCCTGCCACATTCCACTTCACGAATTAGAGAGTTACGATCCGGTGATTAAAACTGCCGCTGAATAAACCAATTTGTGATCGTCATAGTTAGGTATATACGTTTATTAACTTGTATCTATATCGCCTGGAGTCTCAGCCAGGCAGGGAGAAATTGAATATGACATCGATAGAGAATGCCGTGATTTCAGAACGAAAAGCCCCCCGCCGTCGCAGAACAATTGCTGAAGATGGCCCAGACCCCATTGACGTGCATGTCGGCAAGCGCATGCGCGAGCGCCGTACGCTTCTTGGCATGAGCCAGGAGATGTTGGCCGATGCCTTTGGCATTTCCTTCCAGCAGGTCCAAAAGTATGAGCGCGGTGCCAACCGTATCGGTGCCAGCCGCCTCCATATGCTGAGCAAGCTGCTGGATGTTCCCGTCAGCTATTTTTACGACGGGCTACCCTCCACGTCGGTCGAGGTTGACGCCACCCCGATCGAGGCAAGCTCGCGCCGCGACCCCACGACCAGCCGCGAGACCCTGGAACTGGTACGTGCCTACTATCGCATTGACGAGCCGTCGCTGCGCCGACGTTTGGTAGACTTGGCCCGTGCGCTGAGTAGCGGAGCAAGGCAGTCGGTTTGAGCTAGCCAACGCCAAAAAATCAGGGCCGCCCTGGATCGATCCGGCGGCCCTTTTTCATGGCCGGTCGCCGTCCGGATCTTCGAACACGGCACGGCGTCGCTCAAGAATTCTCAAAATCAGTCAACTGAGCGGATTGCAGTTCCGGCCGCCAAAGGATAACCAAGCGGGCGTACCTGTACTCTTACGCCCCTTTGGATCATGGCTGATATCGTTATCTCAGAATTTATGGACGCGGCCGCCGTTGACTGGCTGTCGGCCAAATCGGAAACTCTCTACGACCCAGGCCTGGTTGATAACCGCGCAACCCTGCTTGACGCGATACCAGGCTGCCGGGCGCTGATTGTTCGCAATCGGACTCAGGTGCGTGATGGCCTGATAGCGGCGCTCGACAAGGCGATTGTGGTAGGGCGCTTGGGCGTAGGCCTTGACAATATTGACGTTGGAGCGTGCGAAGATCGCGGGATCGAAGTGATTCCCGCAACTGGAGCCAATGCTATTGGCGTTGCGGAGTATGTCATAGGCGCGTTGCTGGTTTTGGTGCGCGGGGCCTATGGGGCGACCGAGCAGGTGTTGTCTGGCGATTGGCCGCGTACTGCACTCATGGGCGGCGAGTCATACGGTAAGACATTGGGGCTGGCTGGCTTCGGCGGTATCGCCAGGCTAGTGGCCGTTCGAGCGAAGGCACTGGGTATGGAGATCGTTTCCCATGACCCCAACATCGCCGACGGCGATCCGGTTTGGGCCGACCATGGTGTTAAACCTGTAAGCTGGGACCACCTGCTCAAACGCAGCGATGCCGTCAGCCTCCACGTTCCCTTGATTGAAGCGACACGCCATCTCTTCGATGCGTCAGCATTCGCTGCCATGAAGCCTGGTAGCATCATCATCAATACCGCGCGTGGAGGCGTGATCGACGACGCCGCCCTGGCGAATTCGCTAAAGCAGGGTCATCTGGGTGGTGCCGCACTGGACGTTTTCGAGGCCGAGCCGGTCAGTTCTGACAACGTCTTCGTCGGCGTGCCCAACTTGTTGGCTACACCCCACATTGCTGGAGTGACGGAGGAATCCAACGTGCGGGTCGGTTGGATGATCGCGCGGGCGGTTGCAGACAGATTGGACTTGACGCCATGACCACCGGTGGGCCGGTCGCCTGTGTCGGCATTGCCGTTATGGATCTAGTGTTCGACGTGGAAACGCTTCCGCATGAACCGATCAAGCATTTTGCGTCTGACTATCGCGAAGTAGGGGGTGGTCCCGCAGCGACAGGCGCAGTGACGGTGGCCCGGATTGGCGGCGAAGCCCATCTTTGGGCGCGCGTCGGCGACGATGGCTGGGGCCAGCGGATCCTTAACGATCTGCAGGCCGATGGGGTTCGCACCGAAGCTGTGCGCCAGATTACAAACGGAAAGTCCAGCATTTCCGCGGTCATGGTGGATCGGCGTGGTGAACGTATGATCGTTAACTTTGGGGGGCAGGGGCTCGACCATGATCCGAGTTGGCTGCCGATTGACGGTATCTCGCAGTTTGGCGCTGTGCTGGGAGATCTTCGCTGGCTTCAGGGGACACAAAGGGCACTCAAAGCGGCGCGTCAAGCTGGCGTCCCAGGAGTTCT
>JBCCER010000150.1:0-10826 GCA_039030175.1 Pseudomonadota bacterium | reverse complement strand
GCTCTCTGCACTGTTCCTCTCACCGTTGGTGTTGCCGACGATCATTTTCGGCATCGGGCTCTTGATCGTTGCCTCGGTCTATTTCGGCGGCCCGTCTCTCGTCGCACTGTGGATCGGTCATACGGTGGTCACGGTTCCCTACATCGTTCGAACGGTGGCGGCCGTGCTGGCCGACGCCGACCCGCAGATTGAAGAGGCTGCGCGAACCATGGGCGCGGGGCCAATTCAGAGGCTGTGGTTCGTTGTGTTGCCGCAGGCCAAAGCCGGGATCGTCGCCGGCGGGTTTTTCGCCTTCAACGTCAGCTTTGACGAGGCAGTGGTGGCGCTATTCCTGCGCTCGCCGGGGGTCGAGACTCTGCCGATGCGGATCTACGGACAGCTCGAATTCTCCCCGACACCGGGTGTCGCCGCTGTCTCGACACTGATGATCATTCTGACCATCCTGCTGATCGTCGCGATCGAGCGGTTCCTGGGCCTAAGGCGGGTGGCGGGATGAGCTTTCTGGACCTTCAAACCATCACCAAGCGTTTCGGCTCATTCGAGGCCGTGCGTGGCATCTCGCTGTCGATCGAGCGGGGCAGTTTCGTCTCGCTGCTGGGACCCTCCGGCTGTGGCAAGACCACCTTGCTGCGTATCATTGCCGGCCTGGAGACGCCCAACAGCGGCAGCGTGATCATCGACGGCAGCGACGTCACACGCCAGCCACCGGAAGCACGGCGCTTGGCGATGATGTTCCAGTCCTACGCCTTGCTGCCGCACATGACCGTGCTCGAGAATGTCCGTTTTCCGCTGCGTATGCAGGGCCGCGCCAGCGCAGATGAGCAACGAAAGCGCGCGATCGAGGCACTGGCGATGGTCAAGCTGGACCATCTGGCAGACAGCCGCCCGAGGCAATTGTCTGGCGGTCAGCAGCAGCGCGTGGCCCTTGCCCGCGCCATCGTCTATCAGCCGCGCGTACTACTGCTGGACGAGCCCCTGTCGAACCTGGACGCGCGGCTGCGCGAGGATATGCAGATCGAATTGCAGGACCTGCACCGCAGCCTCGGCCTGACGACCATCTTCGTCACCCACGACCAGGAGGAGGCACTGAGCCTGTCCGACCGGGTGGTCTTGATGCGCGACGGCGCCATCGAACGCGACGCGCCGGCTGACCGGATCTATGATGACCCGGGAACGGAATTCGCGGCCGACTTCCTCGGCGCGGCCAATGTGGTCGAGGTCTCGATGGACGCTGATGGCGTACGACTGCCGGACGGTCAGACGCTTCCCCTCGCCGCGCCGGACGATGTCTCCCGATTGGTGATGCGGCAGGAAGATCTGAAACTCGGCAGCGGTGAGATATCGTTCACTGGAACGGTGGAGGCTCGCGTCTTCATGGGCACGCGGGTGCGCTACGTCGTCCGCGTCGGCGAGGCGCGCATTCGGCTGTTGGTCGCGCGCGACGAGGTTGCGGCGCCTGGCGACCAGCTAACCGTCTCTATCCCGCGAGACCGCGTGCGCTGGGCGCACCCCAGCGCCTAATACCAAGGATCGATGATAAAGACCCATGTGACCGCATTGTCTAGTTCGTTGGTCAGGCGCGTGTCGCGCCGTGGTGTGGACGCACCACAAGCGGCGCGCAACGCAGCCAGCGGGCAAGACAACGCGGCCTTCGGTGGGGCCAAATCGCTTCACGGCTGCGTTGCGCCGCTTGCCCGATGCACCACATCGCGCTTCACGACGCGCCTTGCCGTGAACCGATTTGGCCGCCATCACATGGGTCTTTATCATCGATCCTTGGTATAACCCTATCTGACGACGGCCGATTCCAACGGGTATCCAAGCCAGCCGGGCAAGGCGAGCGCCAGCGCCGGAATGGCCGCGACCAGGAACAGGCGAATGAAATCGGCGATTAGGAAAGGCGAAATGCCCCGATAGATTTGAGTCAGAGTCAGACTCTTGGCCACGGCATGCAGCACGAAGACGTTGATGCCGATCGGCGGGGTAATCATGCCCACCTCCATCACCATGACCATCATGATGCCCCACCAGATGGCGTTGTAGCCCAGCGTGTCGACCACCAGCGGATAGACGAACGGCAGGGTGATGACCATGGCCGCCACCGTGTCGAAAATGCTGCCGAGAACGATGTAGACGAAGAGCAAAACCAGGATGATCGCGAACGGCTCCAGCCCGATGACCTGGATCCAGTCGACGATTGCTTCCGGTGCGCGCGTGTAGCCCATAAAGCTGCGGAAGATATTGGCGCCGATGATGATCACAAAGATCAGGCAGGTGTTGCCGGCGGTCTCCAGCAGATTGTCGAAGAAGATCTTCCGGGTCATGCGGCCGGAAAAGACCGCGAAGATCAGGGTGAGGCTGGCACCGACCGAGGCCGCCTCGATGACCGTAAAGATGCCCGAATAGATGCCGATCGACACGGCGGCGATGATCACGATAGCGCGCCAAGACTGCGCGACCGCCCGCCCCCTCTCCGCCCAGGTCAGCCGGTCGGCGGCCGGGCCGGCATCGGGCCAGATGCGCACGTAGATCTCAATCGCGACGAAATAAAGCGCGATGGCAATGAGACCCGGAATCAAGCCGGCCGCGAAAAGGGTCAGGGGCGAGTTTTCCGTGAGGACGGCGTAGAGCACCATGAGCACCGACGGCGGGATCAGGATGCCCAGCGTGCCGCCTGAGGCCACCGCACCGGCGGCGAAATGCGGCTGATAGTGCCGCTTGGTCATTTCCGGCAGGGCAATACGCGCCATGGTCGCCGTAGTGGCGACGGACGAGCCGCAGACGGCCCCAAATCCGCCACAGCCGGCGACCGTCGCCTGGGCCAGCCCGCCGCGACGGTGACCGACAAAGGCGTTCGCTATTCGGAAAATATCCGACGACAGGCCCGCGACGCCCGCAAAAGCCCCCATCAGCAGGAACAGCGCAATAACCGCAAAACCGGGATTGCCGATGGCCGAGCTGACCTCGGTCGACGCTACGGCAAGGCCGGCGCGCATGTTGGTGAACTCGACCACGCCCCAAAAGCCAATGCCGGCCATGGCGATGCCGATCGGAACATGCAGCAGGATCAGGGCAAACATGACGGCCAGGCCGACCATGGCCAGGGTAAAGCCGTCCATCAGCGGAACCGCCCGCCAGAGCTTTCGGGATGCTGTTCGGCCGCCTCGTCGATGAGGCCTTCTTCAAGTCCGTGCTCGGTCGCACCGCCGCGATCGTCGACCAGCGGCTCGCCCGTTGCCAACTCGGCGATCCGCGCCAGCACGACCCAAACCTGGACCAATGTGGCGGCCAAGATGATCGCGAAGGTAATCCACCACCAGGGCGCGACATCCATATAGCCGGTCTGGGTGACGCGACCCGCCAGCCCATCAGCCCGCCGCCCTAGCGCCCAGGCGACCAGGACGAACACCACGAGCGTCGCCAGCGCACCGAACAGATTGAGGATCGCGTGGCCCCAACGCCCGGTCAGCTTGCCCAGAATTGTGATGGTGATGTTCTGGTTCTTTAAGAGGCCGGCGGGAAAACAGCTAGCGATAATGACGGCGAAGATCACCTCACCGAAATCATTGAAACCGGGAATGCGGGTCAGGCCGGTGTAGCGCGCGAGCCCATCATACATCGTGAGAAGGCCAATAACGACCAGGCCGGTGAAGCCGATAATCGCCACCGCTCTCGTAACCGTATCCAGCAAAAGGCGAGACCGCAGCAGGAAGCCCATGCGCGTCTCGCCCTCAGCCGGTTGCGTCTGGCCGATCAGCCGCCGCTGCGATACTCGTCCAACAGCTGCATGAAGGTGTCGTAGATCTCCTGCCCATTGTCGTGGGCCTCGATCCACTGTTCATGGACGGTGCCGTACTGATCGGCGTAGGCAGCGATTTCCTCAGCACTGGCCTCGACGATCGTGTAGTCGGCGTCTTCCGCCTGGCCTGCCATGATGTCCTGGGTGATGGCGTCATAGCGACCGCCGCCATAGGCGCCCAGCCCCTCGCCGGCATGGCGCATCATGACCTCCTGCACGTCCTCCGGCAGGCTGTTCCAAAGATCCAGGTTCATGAGCAGCAAGAACGGGCTGGCGCCCAGCGGCACGACGTAAGAGGCATTGGCGACCTCAAACCCGCCGAAGGTGCGCATGCCGGTCCAGCCTTGAAGCTGGCCGTCGATGGTACCGCGCGACATCGCCTCATTGGCGGCAACGGAGCCCAATGTCTGCGGCGCGGCGCCAATGGCCTCAACGAACATGGCCTGGGTCGCGCCCGCTGTGCGCAGCGCTTCACCGTCCAGGTCGGAAAGGCCTTCGATCGGCTCCAGCAGGTGAATGTTGGTGATGTCCGGGGTCCAGATCGTCAGGACATGAACATCATCGAAACCGTCCAGCAGGCCGGTCTCGTACAGCCGCCAGGCGACGGTCGAGGCTTCCTCGCCCGACTGTACGGCGAACGGCAACTCGGTGATCTGCAACTGCGGGAATTGGCCTGGCGTGTAACCCGGCAGGATCCAGGCAACATCGATCACACCGTCTCGCACAAGCTCATACTGCGCAAACGGGTCCGGCCCCAGCGTACCGCCCCAAAAACCGGTGAGTTCGATCCGGTCGCCGAGCTCTTCCTGAACCGCCTCCATCCAGGGGATCATGACGTTTTGCACGCCAACCGCGCCTTCCGGCGTAAACGACCCGACCCGAACCGAGATATCCTGCGCGCTTGCCGCGACCGCGCCAGTCAAGATGGCCGCGACGGCAGCCCCCATCATCAGATGCTTCATCGTCTTGCTCCCTTCCCTTGGCCTCGCCCGTTCAGGACCCCCGTCTTATCGGTCGACGGATGGACCTGTATTATTCATGATACATTTCTGAACGGGATCGGCAATGGGGTGATTGCGTTGGTCGAGGAAACATCCGTCCTGATCATCGGCGGCGGGCCGGTAGGGCTGACACTGGCCATCGATCTGGCAAGACGCGGTGTGGACTGCACACTGGTCGAGCGCCGAGAGGAGGCCACCAAGCACCCCAAGGCGACGCTTCTGGGCGCTCGGTCTATGGAGCTTTATCGGCGCTGGGGGCTGGACGAAGCGATCTACGAAAAGGCCCTGCCGCCGCAGCACAATTATTTCATCATCTTCGCCACCAGGCTGGCCAAGCAGGAGCTTTATCGCTTCACCTCGCCCTCGATCGACCAAATCCGCAGCCGCGACCCAGACGCAGCCAAAAGGTTTCGAGAACTTGCCTGGTCTCCCTATGGCAAGACCCAGATCGGCCAGCAAAAGCTGGAGCCGGTGCTGGTTAGCGAGGCGCTGCGCCAAGCCCCCACCCTCAGTTTCAAGCGCGGCTGGCGCATGGATCGGTTTGAGCAGGATGCCGACGGCGTTACCGCCACCATCGTCGGCGAACGGGATGGCACCGAACGCCAGATCCGCGCCCAGTACATGGTCGCGTGCGACGGCGGCAGCAGCCGCGTGCGCAAGGCGCTGAACATCCCGATGAACGGGCGCGGCGCCATGCGGGCCAACACCAGCTTCTTCTTTCGCGCCCCCGATTTCCTGGGCGTTCACGGGCTGGGCGTTGCCAATCTCTATTTCGTCTTCGCCGACGACAGTTTCGGCGTTTTCACCGCCATCGACGGAAAGGAGCTGTGGAACTACCAGTACTATTTTCTCGATCCAGCAAAGGAAACGCGCGACCTCGACGCCAAGGAGGTCTTAAGCCGCGCCGTCGGCAAGACGTTCGATTTTGAGCAGCTAGAGGTGACTCACTGGCATCATCACCAATCGATTGCGGCTAGATGGCGAGCCGGCAATGTCTTCCTCGCCGGCGATGCGGCCCACCTGTTCGCGCCAACCGGCGGCGTCGGCATGAATACGGGCATCGGCGATGCCTGCGATCTCGCCTGGAAGCTGGCCGGCACGCTTCAGGGCTGGGGCGGCCCCCGTTTGCTCGACAGCTATGAGGCCGAGCGCAAGCCAATCGCGATCCGCAACTCTCTGATCTCGGCCACAAACTCAGACAAGATCGACCTGGTGATGGCCGAAACGCCACCCGACATCGATCGCGACGGTCCAGAGGGCTATGCCTTGCGTGCCGGGTTGGCATCCAAAATCAAATGGCTGGCCCGCCAGTTCAATTCCGCTGGCACCCATCTCGGCTACCGCTACGCCGACTCCCCCATCTGCGTGGCCGACGGCAGCCCGGAACCGCCGGACGACACGGCGGTCGTCGTCCCCTCAACCTGGCCCGGCAGCCGGGCACCGCATGTTTGGATAGAGGATGGACGCTCGTCGCTGGATCTGTTTGGGGATGGGTTTACGCTGCTGGTCTTGGGGGAAGACGCTGCGGACACAGAAGTGTTCGTCGGTGCGGCGAAACGGGCTGGGCTTCCAATGGACGTCGTGCCGGCTACCGATCTAGCCATGATCGCAAGCTACGAGGCGCGTTTCGTCTTGGTACGACCCGACGGACATGTGGCTTGGCGGGGCGCATCGCTGCCCGACGATCCGACAAAGGTGCTCGCTCGCGTCAGAGGCGCTTAGACCGCTGCTTCGCCGATGGACAGTACAATCGCCCCACACCGCCGCTCGCTTTCGACCAGGCGGTGGGCCTCGGCGGCTTGCTCCATTGGCAGGACTCGGTCGACGATGGGGGTGATCGAGCCGGCCTCGATCATCTCGCGCAGGGTCTGCAACTCCTCCACTGTTTCCTTGGCAAACCGGAAACTCGCCGTCTTGTCGGTGAACCTCGAAACCCACGCCGACCGCAGCATCACGGACAAGCGTGGATTGCCCGACAGATAGCGCCCCTCGGGTTTGAGCGTCCGTATGCAGGCACCAAAATTGCTGCTGGGCACCATGTCGAAGATGACATCGTACCTGTTGCCGGATTGGGTGAAATCCTGGCTCTGATAGTCGATGAAATGATCGACGCCTAGATCCCGCAGCATCTGCTCTTTATGCCCGGCATCGACACCCGTGACCTCTGCGCCCATCGCCCTGGCGATCTGAACGCCGTGGGCGCCAATGCTGCCGCCCGCGCCGTTGATCAGGACTGTTTCGCCCTCCTGAAGCTTCGCCAGGCGCATGAAATGAAGCGCGTTCAACCCGCCGAGCGGAACGGCCGCTGCCTGCTCGAATGTCATGTCGGCCGGCATGGTCGCGGTAGCGCTTTTCGCGGGCAGGGTGAGGTATTCTCCGTAGGCGCCCATGCCGAGCCCCGCCCCGCCGAACACACGATCGCCGACCGAGAAGCCAGTCACGCCGGAACCAAGTTCCGCAATTTCGCCTGCGAAGTAGCCGCCGAGTACCGGCCGCTTTGGTCTCCGCACGCCGACGGCAAGCCGCAAGGGAAGCCAGAACCATTTCACCGAGAACCTGAACCCACGCAGTTCGCAATCGGCCTTGGTCGCCTCCGCCGCTCGTACGCGGATGAGCACCTCGTCGTCTTTTGGTGCCGGCTTCGCGACGTCCGATAGCTTCAAGACGCTTGGCGAGCCGTATTCAGTATAGGTGATCGCCTTCAATTATCGTCGACTCCTAACTGCCGCAGGGATAGCGGGGTTATCGGAATCGAGACCGTCTTCGGCTCGGTATAGAAATCCCGGCAGGACTCGCCGCCCTCTCGCCCAACGCCGGATTCCTTGTAGCCGCCGAAGGGGGCTCGGAGTTCGCGCATCATGGGGGTGTTGACCCAGACGACGCCGGCGCGGATTTCCGACGTCGCGCGCATTACCGTCGGCAAGTCGTTGGACCAGACGTAGGAGACGAGGCCGAACTTCGACGCATTGGCGATCGCGATGGCCTCGTCCGTGGTGTTGAAGGTGAGGAAGCTGGCGAAGGGGCCGAAGATTTCTTCCTGGCAAACGCGGGTGTCGTTGGTCGGCGCCGTGACCGCAGTTGGCGTGACGTAGTAGCCGGCGCCCAGATCCTCGCGGCGTTGTCCTCCGGTCAGGAGGCGGCCGCCATCGGCCGCGGCGATGTCCACATAGCCGAGCACGCGGCGCATGTGCGGCTCCGACGCGAGCGGGCCGAGTTCGGTGTCATCCGCCATTGGATCGCCCACTCGGATCCGTTGGGCCCGTTCCACGAAACGTTCGATGAAACTGTCGGCGATAGAGCGCTGGACCAGGATGCGGCTGCCCGCCAGGCATTGTTGGCCGTTATTGGAGAAGATGCCGAGCAAGGCGCCGTTGAGGGCCTGCTCGATATCCGCGCTGTCGAAGATGATGTTCGCGGATTTGCCGCCAAGCTCCATGGTAGTCGGCACGAGGCGTTTGCCGGCCGAGGCCATGATCTGGCGCCCCGTTTCCGTTCCGCCGGTGAAGGATATGAGGTCGACGCCGGGGTGATCGACCAGCGCCTGCCCCGTGACAGAGCCCCGGCCATTGACGAGATTGACGACGCCCTCGGGCAAGCCGGCCTCGTGCAGCAACTCGACAAAGCGCACAAGTGCGAGCGGCGTCTGTTCGGAGGGTTTCAGCACGCAGGTATTGCCGAAGGCAATTGCCGCCGCGACCTTCATGCTGGCCAGCGCGAGCGGCGCATTCCAAGGCGCGATCAGGGCGGCGACGCCAACCGGTTCGCGTGTTACGGTCGTCTGATAGGCGGGGTTCTGGCCGTAGACCTGACCCGCCATCTGCCCGATGAATTCGGCAAAGAAGCGGAAATTGTAGGCCGCGCGGGCGACGTGGCGCTCCTTCAGTTCGCGCAGGACGAGGCCGGTGTTGAGACATTCCAGCATCGCCAGCTCTTCCAAATGCGCCAGCACCGTCTGGCGGATGGCCAGCAGCATGTCCTGGCGTTTTTCGGTGCTGAGCCCCGGCCAGGGTCCGGCATCGAAGGCTCGCCGCGCAGCGGCAACGGCCCGATCCACCTCGGTAGCGTCCGCCTCGCGCAACTCGCTGATCTTTTCGCCCGACGCCGGATAGAAGACCGGCAGCGGCTCGCCTGACGGGGCAACCGACTTGCCGTCGATGAAGCTGGTGACCGTGCCTGGTGCGTTGAATCCCATGGTGAATTGAGCCCCAGTCAGTGATGCACGTCTAGATGCGGTTTCAGGGGGGTATCGTCATGCCTGGGCACCGCTTGCCGCTCGATCATCCGGTGGACCCGGATTTCGCCGCCACGATGCAAGGCGCGCAGCTTATCCGAAATTTCTGCATCGGCTTGGGTTCGCCGTTGATTGTGGCGGACATACTCCACCCAGGTTGGGACGTGATAGCTCTCGGTCCAGATGTCCGGGTTCTCCAAATCGCGCAACAGCGCCCATTGGCGCGCGCCGTCGCGTTTTCTTACGCGGCGCCGCTCGGCCATGGCTTCCAAGAAGGCGGGGACATCTTCCTGATCGATCTCGTAATCCACCATCACCATGATCGGGCCACTTCGCATGCGCAAATCGAGGCGCAGTTGGGGCTCGGTGAAGCGGCCAAGCGGATCGAGATTGAGCGCGCTGAATTCCGGCAGCGGCCATTTGAGGCCAGCCAGAGCGCCCACCACCATCACGCAGGCGGAAACAATCAGCGCCGTGGCCGACCCATAGGCCTGCGCCGTGCCCCCCCAAAGCCAACTGCCGCCTGCCATGCCACCGAACGTGGCGGTCTGATAGATCGATAGCGCCCGTCCAACGACCCAGCGCGGCGTCGAAAGCTGCACGGTGACATTGAACAGCGACATCACAAGCACCCAGCAGGCGCCGGAGAACATCAGGATAAAGCAACTGAGCCAGATCTGGCGACTAAGCCCCAGCAGCAATGCGGTAAGCGCGAAGGTGAGAAACGCGCCGCGCACCACGATCTCATTCTTAAAGCGGGCACGCAGATGGCTGTTCAATACCGCGCCGCCGATGGCGCCAAATCCAAAGGCGCCGAGCAAAAAGCCGTAGGTCAGTGCATCGCCGTCGACCAGATCTCTCGCCACCAAGGGCAGCAACGCAAGTACGGCAACGGCGGAACCACCGAACATGAAGCCCCTGAACATCACCTTCATCAGGTTCGGCGACATCACGATATAGCGCAGGCCAGCGGAGATGGCAGGGCCAACCGCCTCGCGCGGCAACGCACTCGGCACTGTCTTAGGTTGCCAGCGCAACAGCGCGAAGATCAGCAGGACGTAACTGCAGGCATTGACCGTGAAGGCAACCGCCGCGCCGGCTACTTGCACAATCGTGCCGCCCACCGCCGGGCCGACGCTGCGCATGAGATTAAAGCTCATACTGTTTAGCGATACGGCCGTCGGCAGTTGGTCGCGGCGCACGATGTCACCCATCGAGGCTTGCCAGGACGGATTGTTCAGCGCCATGCCGCAGCCGATCAGGAAGGTAAACGTCAATAGCAGCCAGGGCGACAGCAGACCCATGAAAGCAAAGGCAGCCAGAGCGGCTGAAACGGAGAGCATGAAGGTCTGCGCCGTCAGCATGATCCGCCGACGATCGATGCTGTCGGCCAGCGCCCCTGCCACGATCGAGAAGAGCATGATGGGCAGAGTCGAAGAGGCCTGGACCAGCGCCACCATATCCCGCGAGTTCGTGATGGTGGTCATCATCCAGCCGGCCCCGACCGCCTGAATCAAACCACCAAGATTCGACGACATCGTCGCTACCCAAAGACCTCTGAACGTCGGGTCTTCAAGGGGGGCTAGGAGGCTATGTTTCTTGGCTTCTTCTGACACGGGATAAGTTTGCCCTAAGGCATCGAGAGGTAAAACGCGCTTTTGGAACCTCGCTAGAATGGCCCGCTAAAGGCCGGAAACGAAGTGCGATCTCGGCATGACAGCACCCAGCCCGGTCGCCAGCGCGGCAAAGATCATGGCATCAAAAGACCGCCATTCACATGCAGCGTCTGGCCTGT
>JBCCER010000149.1:0-10869 GCA_039030175.1 Pseudomonadota bacterium | reverse complement strand
TCCGCCTTGTCCTGCACTTGCGATTCGAGGCTCGCCTTTTGTTCCAGCAATCCCGGAAGCTCTTCGGAATCCGGGTTGGTTTGTTGCAAGTCTTCGATGCGCGCCGAGACCTCCCTGAGGTCTTGTTCAAGCACATCAATCTCATTCCTGAGCAAAATGAGACGACTCTCAAGCTCGGAAATCGCGGCCTCTTTTTCGGCGATCGCCGGCGCATTCAGGATTACCGAACCCGCCGGAAGGCCGAAGAATTTCAGCGTCAATTTCTCAGAACCGTCACGGTCCTGAAGCCTGGCCGCGAAACCGTCGAGCGGGACCTCCGCCAGGTCTCTGACGACAAACGTATCGTACTTCTCGAACAGCGGTCGGTCAGCCACGCCGCCGACGAGCAGTTTCACGGTCGCCGTCGACCTGCCGCCATTGCCATCTTCCACCGTGTAGGTGAATTGATCTTCGCCGCTGGTGTTTGGGTCCGGCCTATAGGTGATCGTCCCATCGGGATTGAGGAAGGTCCTGCCATTGGCGCCGTCGGTGAACTCGACGACCGACAGGTCGTCTCCGTCGCTGTCGGAATCGTTCTCAAGAACCTTAATGATGACCGGTGTGTCTTCCCTGGTGGCCGCCTCGTCATCTTTCAATGACGGGCTTTCCTTCACGTTGATTTCGATCTCGAGCTTACTCACGGCGGTGCGAACATCCTCGCTAGCCACCGGATCGGACTCCGTTGCGATCGCGTGAACCTCCAATACGAAGTCTTCCGTCGTGCCAGGAGGCAGCTTCAACACGAAGCCGGAGCTGATGTCGTCGAACTCGATCATGCCGTCCGGGCCGGCGGTTTTGCTCAACTCGGCTCGTTCCTTGGTCGCCAACTCGAGCTCCGCTTCGACCTCGTTCTTTTCATCCTGCTTCGCAGTTAATTGGCGTATCGTCTCGTCCCTTTGCTCACGCAGGCCCGGAAGGTCGGGCGATGAGGGATCATCTCGCTCAAGGAGGTCGATCTGGCGGTTGAGAGCGGCGATTTCGGATTCGCGCTCTTCTACCTCCTCAAGGAGCCGGCTGCGACGGGCTGTCAGCTCCTCAATTCCAAGATCCTTTTCCGCGATTGCCGCGGGAATTGAGATCATGGCGCCTTCGGGAAGCTTGTTGAACTTCACCGTCAGCCGTTCGGAGCCATCCTGGTCGACCAATTTCGCAACGAGATCGCTGAGAGGAATCTCTGCAAGATCGAGCGTTTCGTATGATGTTTGAGCCGCAAGCGTGGGCTCGTCCGCAACGCCACCGACTTGAACCGCGACGGTTGCCGACGACGTTCCGCCATTGCCGTCCGAGATCGTGTAGCTGATCTTGTCCTTGCCGCTGAAATTCTCGTCCGGCGTATAGGTCAGTGTGCCGTCAGCCTCAATGATTACCTCGCCATTGTCGGCTGTAGCCTCAATGACCGTGAGGGAGTCATCGTTCGGGTCGCTGTCGTTAGCCAGGACATCGATGGAGACAGGCGCGTCCTCACTGGTCTCGGCTTCATCGTCGACGGCTTCGGGCGGCCGTTGGACAGGCGAGCCATCGGGGAAATAGCGCCCGTCATCGAATTCGAGGAACTCAAAGTTCCTCAGCGTATCTGTCTCTCCATTGCGAAGGTCCGTGACAAAAACGATGCCGAAGAACGAGACAACTCGATAATCGCTGCGATCTCCATCAAACTTCGCTGTATCAATGCCCCGTCCGCCGTCCGCGTAGTCGCGTCCCAGCCCGGTCATCACCAAATCGTCGCCATCACCTGCGAAGACGGCGTCATTGCCGTCGCCAGCATCGACGATGTCATTGCCGCTACGCGCAAACACGACGTCGTTCCCAGCGCCGGACAGGATCAGATCATCCTTCCAGCTTCCAATTAGAAAGTCCGCCCGCGCCGTGCCCTCAATCAGGTTGAGTTCCTGTTCCATTTGAAATTCCTAGCCTTATTTGGGTTTGTTCATATCCACACGTTTAAAGGGTATCTACACATGTTGTAAATTGTTTTCTCATAACACGCTTTCGTTATAATTGCTTTCCACGGCTTCGGGTTTCATCGAATGCTTGAACAGGGAATTTTTGAGCACTGCCCAGCGGCGAGGATCTGAGAACTAACGGCCTAGAGTGTTGCTATTCTTGTATTTTCAGTGCCTGGAGGACCAACCGAGACACTCATGCAAGTTTGCGGCTCGGAATTGCGTCGCACGGAGACACCAATCATCACGTCGGAGGTCTGGCGCCGTCAGCGTCAAGGCCAGGCGAGCGATGCTGACCTGCTGGGTTGGGTAAAAGGGGCCCGACAGCATGCCGCCGATCCTGCAAGGACGATGCATTCCAAAATACGGAACGGCGTCTTGACGGCAATTTTCCATGACGCAGTATCAATGTCCCCAAGGCACGTGGGGTAGCGTATGCTACCCTTCCGATGTCCACGAGAATTCTGGCGACCGGAGTTTTTTGAAGATGCGTTGGCGCGCCGCCACGCTTGTCGCTGCACTTTTGCTGGGATTTCCATCTAGCTCCTCCCAGGCCCAGACGTACACGGTCAATCTTGTCGCTGGACACCCTTCCGTTTTTCTCTGGGTCCAGCACCTCACCAAGTCGTTTATCCCTGCAGTGGACGCTGCGCTCGACGGTACTAGTTACGCAATTGACTGGAATGAATTCTATGGCGGTCAGTTGGCGTCTATCGGCGGAGAGCTAGAGGCACTTGAAGTCGGTCTGGCCGATGTGGGCCTTGTAGCAATTGCCTTCGAACAGTCGAACCTGCCCCTGCAAAACATCACATTCGTCACACCGTTTGGCTCCCCCTCGCCTGAAACCGTTCTGTCTGTCATGGACGACATGCATGACCGAGTGCCAGGCATGGTCGAGAGCTGGCATGCCTATGACCTGGAGTATTTGGGCGGCGGCTTTGTCCTGGATGACTACTTCCTAATGACCAGATTTCCCGTGAACAGCCTTGACGATTTGCGTGGACGCCGCATCGGGGCCCCTGGACCGGCGGTCAACTGGGTACAAGGAACTGGCGCAGTCGGGGTCTCCAGCAATCTCAACAACTATTACCACGAGATCCAAACCGGCGTTTACGACGGCGCTATCGTGTTTGCAACCGCAGCAATCGCCGCGCGTTTGCACGAAGTCGCGCCCTACATCACCATCACCAATTTCGGCGCCCAATATGGCGGGCCGATCGTCGCCAACCGACTTTGGTTCGGCAGTGTGCCAGAAGAGATCCAATCTGCTCTACGCAAAGGGGCGGCAACCTACGCAAGCGCATTCATCGCAGAGCAATCCGAGCACATAGAGATAGCGCTACAGGCCATGATCGATGGCGGCGCAATCGTGTCTGAGTTGCCGACCGCTGACCGCGAGACGTGGGCGAACGCCCTGCCGAATGTACCCCTTCTTTGGGCCGATAACGCAGATCGACGCGGACTGCCAGCCTCCGAACTTTTGGGCGCCTATATGGATGCTCTGCGGGCTGACGGCTTTGCCCCAATGCGGCACTGGGATCGCGAGTAGATTTCGAGGATAGGAGGTCGCCGGTCCACGAAGGCATGACGCCGACTCGACTTTTACTGATCGATCGATAAAGATGGTTGCGAGACGCTCGGATGAGGTTTTGCCTGATCCGAGCTTGCCATCCATGGGGCATAGGGCGACTTGGCGACAAACCAAACACGAGCAACGATCCTGGATGCGGCGGAGACGGTTTTCGCCGAGGCTGGCTTTGCGGGTGCCTCAATGCGCGCCATCGCGCAGCGTGCTGGTGTCAACCAGCCGCTCATCCATTACCACTTCGAGAGCAAGGATCGACTGTACGCCGAGGTGATCCACCGCCGCGCGGCTGATATCAACGGGCAGCGGTTGTCAGCATTGGATGCCTTGATTGATCGGGCAGCGCCTGCCGCTCCTGGCCTTGAGGACATAGTTACCACCCTACTCAGACCCACGATTGAGTTAGGCCACGACCCGGCGCGGGGCGGCCAGCATTATGCCAATCTGGTGGTCGCGCTCGGCAACGGTACCGACGAACGATCGGTCAGATTAACGGCCGAGCACTATAACGAAGTCGCCCGTCGCTTTATTGCGGCCATTCAAAGCAGTCTGCCGGGTGTCGGCAGGGCCGATGCAGTACGCGGCTATCTGTACGCGATTTCCATCGCTCTGCCTCAGATGGCACGAACAGGTCGCGCGGCCGCCCTCTCGGACGGGCTTGCCGACGATAGTGATGTGGAGACGATCTTGGCACGGACCGTGCCGTTCATCTGTGCCGGACTTCGGGCACTTGCCGACGAACCCGGCGCAACATTACCGATACAAGACAACAAACTCGAAAGGGAGGAAGCAGGATGAGGATTCAACAGGTGCTGCTGGCTGCAACAACAGCTATCGCACTGCCAATGGCGATGGGGACAGCGGTCGCGCAAACCTATACCGTGAATGTCGTCAATGGTCACCCGCCGATATTTCTTTGGGTCAAGCATCTGACCGAAACCTTCATTCCGAGCGTCAATGCCGCTCTGGACGGCACGCAGTACGCGATCGAATGGAATGAATTTTACGGCGGTGAGCTGGCCGCTGTCGGCGGCGAGCTAGAGGCGCTCGAGGATGGGCTGGCTGAAATCGGAGTCGTCCCAACAGTGTTCGAGCCGTCTAACCTGCCCCTCCAAAATATCACCTACGTCACGCCGTTCGGTTCGCCCTCGCCCGAGCTGGTTTTGTCGGTGGTCGACGACTTGCACGCCAATGTGCCGGGTGTGGTCGAAAGCTGGCATACCTATGATCTTGAGTATCTCGGCGGGGGGTTTGCGCTCGACGACTACCTTCTCATGACCAACTTTCCGGTCGAGAGCCTCGCCGATCTAGAGGGGCGGCGCATTGGCGCGCCTGGTCCTGCGGTTAATTGGCTTGAGGGCACCGGGGCTGTCGGTGTCTCTGGTAATCTGACGACCTACTACAACGATCTTCAGACCGGCGTTTTCGACGGCGTGATCGTCTTTGCGACGGCGGCCGCACCGGCCCGGCTGTTCGAGGTTGCTCCCTACGTCACCATCACCAATTTCGGCGCGCAATATGCCGGCTCGGTTGTCGCCAATCGTCCCTGGCTGGAGTCGATGCCGGATGAGGTTCAGGCCGCAATGCGCCACGCTGCGGTTGCCTACACGGAGGCATACATCGCTGAGCAAGCCCAGCGGATCGAAGGCGCCATGCAAGCCATGGTGGATGGCGGGGCGACCATCACCCAGTTGCCGGCTTCAGAGCGTTCGGCTTGGGCCGCCGCACTGCCAAATGTCCCTGCCGAATGGGCAGCGAACGCCGATGGTGCGGATTTGCCTGGGACTGTGGTCCTTACTGAATACATGGATGCCCTAAGAAACGCCGATGTCGAGCTACCCCGCAATTGGGATCAGGAGTGAGCGACCGCCTGTAAGTTAGCTCAACGAGTGATTAACGGGCGACCGATAGCGTGAGCGAGCGACAGTCACAACCGACGGGCTGGCGGCCCTTTGACAGGGTCGCCGGCTGGATCGATCGAGTGACTTCGCTGATGAACGCGATCGGTACGGTTTGGATATTGGCGCTGATGGTGTTGATCAGCGCGGATGTGGCCGGTCGCGGACTGTTCGGCAATCCGATCAGCGGGGTGCCGGAGATGGTCTCGCTGTCGATCCTGGGCATTGTGTTTCTTCAGCTTGCCAACACGCTGCGCGCCGGACGGCTAACGCGTTCGGACGCGCTGCTCTCGGCCTTGCGTCGACGCTTGCCACGGCTCGGCGCTGCCTTGGACGCGCTGTTCCATTTGGTCGGCGCCCTGTTGGTCTGGGTAGTTCTGTCCAGCTTCTACCCACGATTTGTGCGCTCTTGGGAACGAGACGAATTTGTCGGCGCGGTCGGCAATTTCACTGCCCCCACCTGGCCGATCAATTTGATCATTCTCATCGGCGCAGCGGCGATGCTGATCACGTTCTTGTTGAACGCCGTTAGCCTGGCGGCGCAGGCAATCAGTGGCAGGGTTGCCCAGTCAGACGAGGCCGGTCGGGGGATCGAACTGTGACGCCGCTTGATATCGGCATTCTCTCGCTGCTCGCGATGGTGCTGCTGGTCTATGCTGGCCTGCATGTTTCGATCGCGCTGGCGCTGGTCAGCTTCGTCGGCGTGGCGCTGATCCGCGATAGCACAGTCCTTGCCGGTCGGCTGCTAGCGCTTGCCACCGGCGAGAGCATCTCCAGCTACCTGTTCGGCGTCGTGCCCCTGTTCGTGCTGATGGGTCTGGTGGTGGCCCAGGCTGACATCGGCAAGGATGCTTTCGACGTTGCCAACCTGGCCTTCAGGCGCATCAAAGGCGGCCTGGGCATGGCGACTGTAGGTGCCAACGCCGTTTTTGCCGCTGTCACGGGTATCTCCATCGCCTCGGCGGCCGTCTTCGCGCGCGTGGCCGTGCCTGAGATGCTGCGGGCCGGCCACAAGCCGCGTTTTGCGGTCGGCGTTGTCGCGGGATCGTCCGTCTTGGGCATGCTCATTCCGCCATCGCTGTTGTTGATCCTCTATGGAATTTTGTCGGAACAATCGGTCGGCGCCCTTTTCATTGCCGGAATTCTGCCTGGCCTCGTAATGTCGGTCGCCTTCTGTCTGGCGATCTATGTACTGGCAACGCGATTTAAGGGATTTACCGGAGTAGCCCGGCAGTCTCGAGACGCCGAGGAAGGCGGCGGCTTGGAGATCGTCGGAAAACTGACACCGCTGGTCGTTCTTGTATTTCTCGTGCTTGGCGGAATCTATGGCGGTTGGTTCACCCCGACCGAGGCAGGCGCCATAGGAGCGCTCGGCGCGATCGTTGTCGGTTTAGCCAAACGGCGTCTTGGCATGCGTAGTTTGTGGAAGGTCACGATTGAGACCGGCCACATCACGGCGTCCATCTGTTTCCTCATCATTGCCGCGACGATGTATAGCCGCATGCTGTCCATGAGCGGTCTGCCGGACGTATTGGCCGGCTGGATCGTCGGCTCAGAATTCGGTCTCTACGGAATGATCGCGCTTTATGTCGTCGTTATCGTGGCCATGGGGACGATATTGGACAGCTCGTCGATTATGCTGATCGTGGTTCCTTTGGTGCTGCCGGTGGCGGCCGATCTCGGCGTCAATCTCATCTGGTTCGGTATTGTTACGGTGATCGCGGTCGAGATCGGGCTGCTGACCCCACCTATGGGTCTGTCGGTTTTCGTGATCAAAGGAACGTTGGCAGATCAGAACATCCCGCTCGGCGACGTATTCAAGGGCGCAGCACCCTTCGTTTTGATTATGCTCGCGGTATTGGCGCTGGTCATTGCCGTTCCCGGTCTTAGCCTGTGGTTGCTTTAGGAGGGTTCGTACATGGCGCGACGGTTTGTCGACATCTCTGTCCCGCTCGAAGCCGGTATTGCGTCTGATCCGCCAGGCTTCACGCCGGAGATCACCTATCTGGACCATAAGCAAACTGCGGAGTCCGTCGCGGCGTTTTTCCCCGGCCTCACCGTCGACGATCTGCCTGGCGGTGAAGGCTGGGCGGTCGAACGGCTAAACCTCATCACGCATACCGGCACCCACCTGGATGCCCCTTATCACCATCATTCGACAATGAACCGGGCGCTTAATGGCGGCGAACCGTCCTGGACGATCGACCAGGTGCCGCTGGAATGGTGCTTTAATCCCGGCGTGAAATTGGACTTCCGGCACTTTGGCGATGGCTATGTCGCAACCGCCGGCGATGTCGAGGCAGAGTTGGACCGGATTGGCCATACGCTGCAGCCATTGGACATCGTCGTGGTCAACACGACAGCCGGCGCCGCCTATGGCCAAGATAACTATGTCGCCAAAGGCTGCGGCGTAGGCCGCGAGGCGACGCTCTTCCTGTTGGAGCGCGGTGTGCGGTTGACTGGGACAGATGCCTGGAGCTGGGACGCGCCGTTCATCTATACCGCCGCCAAGTACGCTAAGACACACGATGCGAGCCTGATCTGGGAAGGTCACCGCGCGAGCATGGATATCGGTTACTGCCACATCGAGAAACTGGCCAACCTGGAGTCGTTACCGGCCACGGGTTTCACCGTCTCGTGCTTTCCGTTCAAGATCAAGAACGCCTCCGCCGGGTTCACCAGGGCGGTCGCTATCATTGAAGACTGACAAAACAGACGGCCTCGAAGCCAGCGCTTCGAAAATCGGGCCCTGCGGTAAATAAACACACGGTCATTGACGCCCACAGGCGGCCATAATAGGTCACGCTGACCGCGACGGCTTGGCCCCATCCGCGCAAACGGGCCCATACCAACGGGATGGTGACGATGATCGATCTGGTTGCCGCGTCGGTCTTCTATCAGGTCGCGGCTCTGCTCGTTTTGGCCGCCTTTATCGGGCTGCTTGGCACATTTTTCCGCCAGCCATTGATCGTCAGCTTCATCGCTGTCGGCATTATCGCTGGCCCCTCGGTCACAGGTCTCGCGCGAGCGCATGAGCCGATCGAGCTTTTGGCGGAACTCGGCATCGCGGTACTGCTGTTCCTTGTTGGACTTAAGCTCGACATCAAGCTCGTTCGAACCCTTGGCCCAATTGCATTGATAGCTGGGCTTGGGCAAATCGCATTCACCGCCGGTGTTGGCTATCTCCTGAGCCTACAGCTCGGCATCGATCCGACAGCGAGCATCTACATCGCCATCGCGCTCGCCTTTTCCAGCACGATCATCGTGGTCAAGATGCTGTCCGACCGGCGGGAGATCGACTCGCTGCATGGACGGATCGCCCTCGGGATTTTGGTGGTTCAGGATCTGGTCGTGGTCCTGGCCATGATCGCCATGTCGGCAGCCGGCGTCGGCGGCGGGGAGGATGCGACCTTCGCCGATGTAGGACTGATTGTGGTCTATGGCGTCGTCATGTTGGCTCTGGTCGCGCTGTTTATGCGCTATCTCGCTGACTCGCTGGTCCAGCGGCTGGCGAGCTCGCCGGAACTGCTGGTCTGTTTCGCCATCGGTTGGGCGGCTTTGTTGGCAGCGGTGGGCGACTATCTCGGCTTTAGCAAAGAGCTTGGCGGCCTCCTGGCAGGCGTCTCGCTGGCATCGACCAGCTTTCGCGAAGCCATTGCCGCGCGCCTGGCGCCTTTGCGCGACTTCCTTCTGCTATTTTTCTTCGTCGCCCTGGGTGCCCAGATCGACCTGTCCTTGCTCGGCCAACAGATTCTGCCAGCGCTTGTGCTGTCTGTCTTTGTCTTGATCGGCAAGCCATTGGTCGTCCTTGTACTTTCCGGGCTGCTCGGCTACCGCAAACGAACTGGGTTTCTTGCCGGCCTGACATTGTCGCAGATCAGCGAGTTTTCCTTGATCTTCATGGCCATGGGCGTGGCCCTTGGTCAGCTCGGCGTTGAAACGCTGGGCCTGGTCACCCTGGTCGGGCTACTGACCATCGCGGTGTCGACCTATGGCATCAGCTATGGCCACCAACTCTATCTGGCGTTGGAAGGACCGTTGCGCGTGTTCGAACGCCGAGGGACACCCCGGGAGAAAGACGATGTCGAACCAGAGAAGACTGAAAAGTTTGGCATCGTGGTATTCGGCCTGGGCCGGTTTGGTGGCTCAATCGGACGACGGCTGGAGGCTAACGGCCAGCGCGTCCTCGGAATCGACTTCAACCCCCTTGCAGTAAAACGCTGGCGGCAAGAGGGGCTGACAGCGGCCTATGGTGATGCTTCGGATCCGGAATTCATATCCCACATCGATCTGGAAGATGTTCGCTGGGTCGTAACCTCAGTACCGGAGTCGGTATCCGGCGTGACTCACGACGACACGCGTCTCACGCTCATCCACACGCTCCGCGAACGGGGGTACCGAGGCAAAATAGCCGTTACGAGCCACCGGCCGGACGACGAAGCATGGCTGCATGCCTGCGGCGCAGATCTTGTCTTGCTGCCGTTTCAAGATGCCGCCGACCGCGCGGCAGAACTTCTGGGCGGCAGTCGGGAGCAACCCCGCCTAGAGGTCATCGAGCCGGAAGACCAGCAACCACTCGCACCATGATCTTTACCTGGGCGCCAGCTAGCTCGGCAGGTTCATCGTTGAAGTCGCCGATAACCGAACCGTGGAATGTGTTCGCTCCAGATCTAACCCAGACGTTGGAACGCCCCACAGTGACTCGCCGGCAAGCAATACCGCCTCGCCTATTTGGTCACCAGTCTTGGAATCCAGACACAGCCCACATCTGCTGACTTCGTGAAGGCCGGCGCGGTTGAACAGCGCCATGGCGCTCACATTGCGATCAAGGCAGACTAGGCTCAGCCGCGATAGCCCGTGGACGCCTGCCCACCAGCCCGCGGCACGCAAAAGGAACGAGCCGATACCCAAGCAGCGCGCGAATGGTACGACGGCCAAGCCTTCAATATGCAAACTTCCCGGGTCTTTCAGGATTTGAAAGGCGCGCAGAATTGGGTCCGTCTGGCGCACCATCTTCGATGATCCGACAACCGGATAGGCGTGGACCATCCCGACAACTTCGCCGTCAAGTTCTGCGATCAGACATTTGTCATGGGAGTATGGGCCATCCGATTCCGCATAGCGGCGCTCACCGGTATCGAGAGGGGACTCTCCAGGACGTCCCGCACGCCCCCAGACATAGTCGGCCAGGCCGCACGAGGACATACGATACAAGTGAGCCAAGACCCGACAATCATCATGCTTGGCTCGCCGCAGTCGGACGGGCGTTGGCACGCCGCCCAACTTCATTCTCGTTCCGCCGTTGGTATGCATGTTTATTACTTTCGCTTGCGGGCAGTTTGCGCCCCAAAACACATGAATTAAGAACCGTTCGGAGAAAAAGCCGTCGGGCAGGCTGCACCTG
>JBCCER010000148.1:0-10924 GCA_039030175.1 Pseudomonadota bacterium | reverse complement strand
TGGTTCATGCGGCCCATGACACGGTTCAGGAGATAGGGCAGGAACTGGTCGAGATCGGCGTAGGGGTCGGGCTCGGTCGGTTCAGGCGGGTTGGCGGCCGTGTCGGACGTCGGCGCGCCGGGTTTGCGGCCGTCTCGGATCTCGGCGGTCATCGCATGGCCTCCGGCAGGACGGTGCCGATTTGGGGGGCGAGGACGATGAGGGCGAGTACGGCCAGCTTGATGATCACGAAGGGGGTGACGGCGCGGTAGATCTGGCCCATGCCGATTTCGTCCGGCACGACGCCCTTCATGACGAAGAGGAGGAGGCCGAAGGGCGGGGTCAACAGGCCGATTTCCATCGTCAGCAAATAGACGACGCCGAGCACCAGCAGGTCGATGCCCACGGCCTCGGCCAGGGGCACGAAGATCGGGATCGTCACCATCATCATCGAGACCTGGTCGATGAAGCAGCCGAGGAAGAGAAGGATCAGGATGATCGCGATCAGGATCGTGGTCGGGTCCAGGGCCAGCCCGTCGATGGTGCGGATGAGGCCGCTGGTGGCGCCGGAGAAGGACAGGATCTGGCTGAAGGTCTGGGAGGCGACGATGATGAAAAGGATCATTACCGAGATCTGCACCGTCTCCATCAGCGCCTTCTTCACGCCCGCCCAGGTGAGCGCGCGATAGAGGGCGGCGGCGATCACGGCGGCAATACAGCCCAGCGCGGCGGATTCCGTCGGCGTCGCCAGGCCGGCCAGCAGACCGCCGATCACCACCAGGAAAATGCCGGAGAGCGGCATGACGTAGCGGATGAAGGGCCGCCAACGCTCGGCAAGACTCATGCGCTGCGGATCGTCCGGCGGTGCTAGGCCCGGGTCCATCAGGGCGCGGGTGATGATGTAAGCCGAGAACAGGGCGGCCAGGATCAGCGCCGGCAGGATGCCCGCGACCAGAAGCTGGGCGATCGACATGCCGGCCAGGCTGCCGAGCAGCACGGCGAGGGCCGAGGGCGGGATCAGCATGGCGATGGCGCCCGAGGCCATGATCGGCCCCATGGCCATGGACGGGTGATAGCCGCGCTTCAGCATGTCCGGCAGCAGGGTGGAGCCCAGCATGGCCGTGTTGGCGATGGTCGAGCCGGAGAGGGCCGAGAACACCGTGCCGCCGGCGACCGAGACCAGGGCCATGCGGCCGGGCAAGCGGGTGATCACCCGCTCGATGGCGTCGATGGCGCGGTAGGCGATGCCGCTGTGAAACAGGATCTCGCCCATCAGGATGAACAGCGGGATCGGCGCCAGTTGAAAGCTGGTCAGCGAGCTGGCGGCGTTGCGCGTCATCTGGATAAGGCCGTTCTCGCCGCCCAGGATGAAAAACGCCCCGCCGATATTCACCGCTACGAAAGCAAACGCAACGGGCAGGCCGAGCATCAGCAGGACGCAGAGCGCGCCCAGCATCGTGATCAGGACGCCGGCCCAATCCATGATTTCTAAAGGCCAATCAGCTGTTCGTGATCGCTGCGGCGGATCGCGCGGCGCAGGAACTCGATGGTAATGAACGCCATCGAGAAGGGCATCACCGCCAGCGCCCACCATTCGGGGAAGACCAGAGTCTGGCGCACCATGCTGCCGCGCGCGGCGGAAATCAGCGTGGCCTCCAGCGAGTAGTAGAGAAAGATCAGCGCCAGCACGGCGCCGAGCAGATTGACCATCCGGTCGATCTTGGGGCGCAGGCGGCCGAAGGCGGCGATGAAGATGTCGACCGAGACATGGGCGTCGCGGGCCAGCACCCACGGGGCGGCCAGGAAGGTCGCGTCCAGCAGGCCGTATTCGACCCCGTCCAGCACGCCCGGAATGCCGGTCGAAAATGCGTTGCGCAGCAGCACATTCACCGGAATGGCGATCGCGATGCCGGCAAAGATCGCCGCCGCGATCCCGGCCATCAGGCCGAGAATGCGCAGGTAAAGTCGTTCGAGGGAGGCCATGGGCTCAGCCGCCGGGCAGGGCGCGATGCCTGCCCGGCGTTGGTGCTTAACCCGCGTCCGTCAGGCAGGCGCGTAGCGCAGCGGCGGTCTCAGGATCGATCTCCTCGACCACGGCCCAGCCGGCATCCTGCGCGGTTTGCAGCCAGGTGGCGGCCTGCGCGTCATCGAACTGGATGACCTCGATGCCGGCCTCTTCCTGGGCGGCCCGCTCGGCGGCATTGATCGCCTCATTGTTGGCGTTCTCGCCCTCGATCCAGGTTGCGGCCTCTTGCAGCACGGCCTTCTGCTCGTCGGTCAGCCCGTTCCAGATATCGAGATTGACCAGGATGTTGACATCGACCTGGTAGAAGCCGGGATCGACGCGGTGGGTGGTCTGCTCCTCCCACCCCAGATCGAGCATGCCTTGCACCGGCCAGCCATAGCCGTCGATGGCGCCGCGCTCGAGGGCCGAATAGACCTCGCCCGGGGCGGTCTGCACCAGATTGGCACCCAACTCGGTAAAGAAGGCGCGATAGACCGGCGTTGTGCGGATCGTCAGGCCCGACAGGTCCGGCCCGTCAATCGGCTGGGTCAGATAGAGGTGGAACGGAATGCCGTCGCCTGTGCGGGCGAGGAAGTAGGCGTTCACCTGCTCCTGATGCAGCTCGTTGATCAGGTCGTGGCAGCCGTTCGCGCGCTGGTCTTGGATCGTGTTCGTTGCCAGATGCAGCGCGTCGCCGGTGGGCAGTAGGTTGGGGTAGAAGGCCGAGGTGACGTTGGCGATGTCTACGACGCCGGACTGCACGGCATTGCCGGTTTCGAAAGGCGGCACGGCCTCCGGCCCGCCGATATAGTCGATCTGGATGACGCCTTCGCCCATCTCGTTGACCCGCTCGACGAACGCCTCCCAGGGCCGCGAGAAGGTGGTGCCTTGGGCGAACGAGGTGACGCCGCGCAGGGTCGTCTCCTGGGCGGAGGCCGCAATGGCACCGAGCGCGATCGACGCGGCTGCGATCCCGGCGAATAGATATCTAGTGGTCATGAAATCCTCCCTCTTGGTGATTGTTGGTGATGGTTCATTCGGCGGCGACCGCCGTCGTTGTCGGGCTCAGCGCCTGTGCAAGCGCATCGCCGTCAGGATCTTTCAGGGCGGCCTTACGGGCATCGGCGATGAGTCGCTCCGCAACCTCGTCGTCGCCCGACCGGTCGGCCAGCAGGGGCGCAACCAGATCGTCCATGATGGTGCGGTAGTTGCTGGTCCCGCGCCGGTGGGTATCGCTGTAGCCCTTGATCAGGCGCGGCAGCCGGGCGACTTCCAGCGCCAGTTCAGGCGATCGATCGGCCAGGCGATTAACGGCATCGAGCCACTGTTCAATCGCGGCTTGTTCTTGGCCGTACCGATACCCCATCGGCCGGAACCGGCGCATGCGGGCGAGCAGCCAGATCAGCGTGAAGCCGAAAATGCCGCTGGACGTCAGCCGCATGGGAATATGCAAGCGCACGGTCAGGTTCCTTCGCTCCGCCCAGCGCAGTAGGGGCCTGGCAAGGAAGCCGGGCAGCATCGCGGCCACCTCCTCGACGCCGGGCTTCATGAACTCGCGGGTCCGCACGGGTTCGTCCGGCTTGGCCCGCACTTCCTCGCGGATTTTGGCGAACCGCTCGGCCCTGGTCTTCAGATCGGCGACCCGGATCAGATCCTCGTACGCCATCCACAGCGCCAGCCGCCGCGCGACTTCCTTGGTCAGCGGAAACACCTCGCTGTCGCCGACCCGCATTTCGGTGTCCAGGATCGTGGTCAGCCGCTTCAGGTAGCGTTTGGCGTAGCCGAGATTGTGCCAGTCCGCCGTGCGCTCCAGTCCCAGCTCGACCGTCTTCAGCGTGTCCGGCGGGAAATTTTGTGCCGCTTGGCCGATCAGCCGGTCCAGGCTTCGCGCGTGATCCGGTGCCGCTATCTCAAGCTCGGGTTCGGCCTGCCGAATGGCGCCCCGCGCCAGGCTAACACCATATTCGAAGGCGGTGAGGTTGGCCTCTACCATCTTGCCGGCGTGCTGGATCGCCTCACGGAACGTTTCCGTCTTGATCGGCAGACTTTCGCTGCCAGCGATGGCGCCGAGCAGGACGGCGTTCAGGATCAACGAGCGGGTTTCCGGATTGCGGGTAAGATCCATCAGGATCGCCCGCTGTGGCAATTCCTGCGCCGCCCGCAAAACACGATCCTCATCAAACCGCCCGTCGGCCATAGCCGATTTTTCAGCAACCGCGTAGATCCGGTGGGTCGCCGCGATCAGGATCGTCCGGTCGGGGGCGACATAGCCGTTTTCCAGCGCCCGGCCAGCCTCGATCAATTCCGACGCGACCATGATGTCGACCGTGCCGGGACTGGGATAGAGCGCCAGCACTGGCCGCTTGCCGTCCAGCGACGCGTTGGTCTGCGGATAGATCTCGACATAGTAGGTCGTGGCGCCGGTTCGTTGGGCCACACCCGGCGTCGAGATGCTTTGCACCGGTAAATCGGACCGCATCGCCGCATCGACCAGCCAGCCGGTCAGCACACCGCCGCCCTCACCGCCCAACGCGGCGATCAGAATCGAGATCGGTTGCGCGCTATCCGCCATCGTCATTCCGCCGGCTGGGGCAGCCGATGACGCGGCTTGGCCAAGCGCTGCAACAGCCCGATCCAGCCTCGGCGGATCGTGTCGACAGCCCGGTCCCAGCCATTCGGATTGCTGACGATATCGGCGCGATAGAAAGAGGGGCACAGCACCGCCGCGTCCGCTACCTCGCCGCATAGCCCGCAGCCGACGCAGTCATTGTTGACATGAGCCACCGGGTCTTCGCGCAGCGGGTCGGGGTTGTCCTTGATGGTCAGCGACGGGCAGCCGGACAGGCGGATGCAGGAATGGTCGCCCGTGCAGGTTGCCTCGTCGACGCCATAGCGGGTGCGCGCGACTCGCTTGCCTTCGGCCAACGCCTGGCGCCGCGCCGGCTTGATCCGGCGCTGGCGTGCAAGCTGGCATTCGCCGTCTGCAATGATCACTTGCAGGCCCTTGTCCTTCGAGGTCAGTGCCCGGCGCAGTGCCTTGACCATCGTGCCGACGCCATAGGTGCGCAGAGTCTGAACCTGGCGCACGCCAATTGTCTTCAGCGCTCGCTTGATCGACATGGCCATCGGCGCGCCGTCCGGCCCCTTGCTGGACGGGATGTCCTGCTGGCCGGTGGCTGAGGTGTAGCCATTGTTCATGATTACCAGCACGCCGTCTTCCTTGTTGAAGACAGCCTGGCCGACGCCGGAGGTCAGCCCGTTATGCCAGAACCCACCATCGCCCATCACCGTGATCGACCGCTTGTCGCCGAAGGCCGGCCCGATGGCCGAGGCGCTGGACAGGCCCAGCCCGTATCCCACGATCGTGTTGCCGATATTGAAGGGCGGCAGGGTCGAGAAGCTGTGGCAGCCGATATCGGCCGAGACATGCAGCTTGCCCACGTCCCGCTCGACCAGCTTCATGGCGCTGAACACCGGCCGCTCCGGACAGCCCACGCAAAAGCCCGGCGGTCGTTTGGGCACCGGCGCGCCGATCAACGCGCTGGCGCGGTCTTTCAGATCGCGGATGCGTTCCTGCATCTTCGCCAGGCCGACCAAATCGACTCCTCTGGGGACCGCTCCTTCCAAGAAGCCAATCAGCCCGTTGAGCACCACCTCGGCGGTGTATTCCCCCGCCATCGGCAGCACAGCCTTGCCGATCACGCTGGTCTGAAGATCGGCCTTGCGCAGTTCGGCATTGATGGCCTGTTCCAGATAGTCCGGATTGCCTTCTTCGACGATCAGGACGGCCCGCTTGCCGGCAGCAAAGGCGGTAACCTCCTCTGGCACCAGCGGGTAGGTCACATTCAGGCAATAGATCGGCACCTGGCTGATGCCGAAAGCGTCGGCAAGGCCAAGCTGGCTGAGGCCGCGAAGTACGGTGTTGTAATGCCCGCCTTGGACGATAATGCCGATTTCGCTGCGCGGCCCATCAATGACGTCGTTTAGCTTGTGCTCTGCGATGAACTTGCGCGCCGCCGGAAAGCGCGCATTGACCTTTTGCTGCTCCTGCAAATAGGTCGAGGGCGGTAGGCAGATCCGGTCGTAATCGAAGTCCGGCTCGGTCAGCGGGTTTAGCCGCGAATGGGTCGGCTTCTTATTGTCCTTGGCCATGAACCGGCCGCGCAGATGGCAGGCGCGGATGCGAAACTCCATCATCACCGGCGTGTTCGACGCCTCGGACAGCTCGAACCCCTTATCGATCAAATCGACAATGCGCTCGTGATCGGGGCGCGGGTCCATCAGCCACATGGAGGATTTCATGGCGAAGGCATGGCTGCGCTCTTGGATGATCGAGGCGCCTTCGCCGTAATCCTCGCCGATGATGATCAGCGCGCCGCCCTTCACGCCGGCCGAGGCGATGTTGGACAGTGCGTCAGAGGCTACATTGGTGCCTACGACCGATTTCCAAACGGCCGCCCCGCGCAAGGGATAGTTGATCGAGGCCGCCAGCATGGCCGCCGCGGCCGCCTCGTTGGCGGCCGGCTGATACTGCACGCCCAGCTCGTCCAGCAGGCCCTTGGCGTCCGACAGCACATCCATCAGATGGCTGACCGGCGCGCCTTGATAGCCGGTGACATACCCAACGCCGGCCTGAAGCAAGCCCTTGGTAATGGCCAAGATGCCCTCACCCTCAAAGACCTCGCCGTCGCCGCACTCCAGCAGCGCAACCTCGTCCTTAAACGACCGCTCCACCGCACCTCCTTGGCTAGCTACGCCGCCGATAGGGTCTAGCGCGCTCGCGAGAATGTGTGATTTATCATATGAACATGCATAGAGATGAGGGGTCAAGATTTGTCCGCAGCCCCGGAATCTACGGTCGCTGCGAGGAAGTTTCTGCAGGGCTGTTCAGAGCTGCTGTGAAAGGTGTCGTTAGACAGTTTGCTATGCGATAGTTGAATAACGTATCGCGATGAGTTCAAACGGTGGGTCCCTGGTGCGCAAGCTTCTCCTCATTTTTATCTCTTGGATTTCGCTAGTACCTTCCGCAGCGATGGCGCTGACAGGTGAAGAACGTTGCGTTGCGGCCCCGACTCACGCCTGCGTCAATGATCTGTTGGTCCAGGCCATCATTGAGATCGACGACGCGCCGACCCGGACGTCCTACTTGGACGATCTGATCTCACGAAGCATGTATTCGGGCGCGATGGCCGAAGCCTTGGAATTAGGAAGGCTGATTGAAGATCCGGAGGTTCGGCTCCGCGCAATACGGCCCCTTAGCCATCATTTAACGGCACAGCCATTCGAAAGCCCCCGCGACAACAAGCTGCTTAACGATGAAGTTGCGCTCATCCAAGACCAACTCCGGATCCTGAGCGAAGATGCCGATTTCCACACGACACTTGCTCGGGACTTTGCCAGGCGTGGGTCAATGGCGCGTGCAATCAGTCAGGCGACGGAAATCGAACTGGTTAGTAGGCGCGTTGAGACGCTTTCCGAGTTGACGGTCATTGCCTTAGGCGCGGGGGACCGATCGGATGTGGAACTCGCTTTCGCGAGCGCGTGGCGGGCAGTAGGTGAGTTGACTGACGTGCTCTCGGCGACCCGTGTCTTACTTCCGCTAATACGGACCCATGTCGAGCATGGTAGCGATCAGGACCCCGCTGCCCACGCGCTCACCATCCCGTTCTTGACAAACAGGGTCTACGCTCTGCTGTTTATTGCGGGCCATCAATTCGAGTTGGCGCGCGATTTAGCGGCCCTGAATACATTGACGTTCGCACGAGATGCGGCAGTGCAAAACCAGGGTCCCTCGGTCGATGCCAATACCAGAGCTAACCTTTTGGCAGAGATAGCAAACGCGCAATTTAGTTATGGCGATCGGGCAGCCCATGACGAGACATATGGAATTGCGTCCGAACTTCGATCAGCCGAGCTCGATCTTCTCGATCCGGTCCTTTCAGTCTACGTCAATCCATCAGACGACACGATCTCGGCTGGCTTGAGGTTCGCCTTGGAATTCGAGGACGATGTTCTGCGTGCGTTGGCGCTTTTGATCCTTGTAGATCAGATCCCAACGGAATGAGTGCTTCGCGTCCGATCGGGCGCATCCTACTCTGGATCACGATTGGTTGGCTCAACTGTGATGAGTCCTGCCGATGACGGGTAGTATTACGGCTGCTAGTTTTCGGCCCATGCGAACGTTCCTCACTTTGATAATCTCCGCACTTTCGATGGTGGCACTCGCGCAAACGCCAGCCGAAACCGAAATCGTGACTGAAGAAGTCGTGCCCGAGCCAGTGCGACATCTGGCGCTGACCGATCGGGAGGCCATGATCGACGCGTGGGTCGACTACGAGTTCAACCTGATCGTCGAGAATATGGTCTCCCGAGGGATCGCGCGGGAGGCAGCCGAAGAGGCGCTTGAGGGCGAAGCTGAGTCTCTGCGCGAACTGATTGAGAACACCTGGTATGGGCGGCTGGAGTCATTCGCCAATCGGGATCCGCGCTTTGAAGGCGTTACGGACCGGGAGTTGCTTGATCAAGCGTCGGCGGCCGAGGCGGATGGTTCGGTCTGTGATGCGGCGGATCTGCGGCTGGAGTTTCACAACAGGAACATCCGCATGCGGGCCGAAACGCTGCCCGACGTGCTGGAACTGCAGCAGGCGTGCGGCGCCTCTCAATAGGACATGATTGGCGCGCGAGAACGCCGACAGGTGATGCGCTTATCCGCCGTTAGTCGAAAAGCAGACGCAGGGTCAGGATCTGGTAGTTCGCTAGAGGGAGCGTCACGCGCTGCTCGCTAATCGGTACTGCTTCGGCCTCTGTCTCGAGCAGCCCGCAGATCTCGACGCGTCGCACCGCCGGATGCAAGGCTAGCGTAACAGCCCCGCGCGTATTGTGCGCTTCGAACAGGCGGACGATCACGCCGCTGCCGTCCTCGGCCGGCTTGATCGTTTCGATGATCGCGCGCTGGTCTTCGCATTCAATGATCGGTCCGTCGACACCCGGTCCGCGCCCCGGCCCTGCAAAAACCCGTGGCGGAAAGTTCAGATCATAGGCTTCGGCCCGAACCTCGGTTCTGGTGTTTCCAAGATGCGGTAGCAGCGCGTAGGTGAATTTGTGATGGCCCTGATCGGCGGTCGTGTCCGGCATTGTGGCCGACTTGATCAAAGACAGGCGCAGCGTGTCGCCGCACACATCGTAGCCGTATTTGCAGTCGTTCAGCAGCGCGACGCCAAAATCGCCTTCGCTGAGATCGGCCCATTTTTGGGCCGGCACCTCGAACATGGCGGCATCCCAGCTTGTGTTTCTGTGGGTCGGGCGATCGATTTGGCCCCATTGAATGTCGAACTCGGCTCTGGCCGCTCGAACCGCGACCGGGAAGGCGGCTTTCAGGAGCAAGTGGGTTTCGTGCCAATCGACCCCGGTATCGAAGTCGATACGGGCTGAGTGACGGGTCAAGCCAATCCGCTGGGTGAGACGCGATTGGCGGAACTCACGCGTAAGTTCGATCGAGGCCCGAAGGGGGCCGTTTTCCATGACCTCAAGACTGCTTAGATCTGTGAGGACCTCGCACCTTTCCTCGAAGAAGATATCGATGTCCCAGGCGTCCCAGCTAACCGGTCGGTCTTCGAAGAGTTCCAGCTTGTTACCCAAGCTGCCAGTCTTCAGCACCTCCCGATTGGCCCTTTTGTCATAGACCGAGGTGAGCATTCCCTGATCGCCGACGACAACGCGGACGTATCGGTTTTCTAGGACCGCCCCGCCGTCATCGGTTCTCCGCGCAGTCGCTCCCAGGTCAGATGTTGCGCTGGCCGGGCAAGGTTGAAGGACGCGCGGGGCGAGCGGCGGCGCTTCCGGCAGTTCCACGAGAACGCCGTCGTCGACCGCCTGCGCTACGAGCGCTCGTCCGTTCTCGGCGACAGGACCGGTATCTTGCGGCAACAGCGCGTGTCGCACGCCGGGAAGTTTAGCCCCGTCGAGGACCAGGAAGGCGGCGCCTTCCGGCTTGACGGCCGCGACAGCCCGGTTCAAGGCTGTCTCAGCGACTTCCGTGACACGGGCGATGTCCTCTCGAGCGTCGTCAAAGACGGCCGCGACCGAAGTCCCGGTCAGAATGTCGTGAAACTGCAGCATGCAGAGCGTACGCCACGCCTCCGTCAGGTCGTCGGCTTCCTGACCTGTCACCATCGCCAAGGACATGGCCAGCTCGGCCTCGTGGAACAGCCGCTCCGTCATTCGGTTGGCACGCTTTATCCAGCCATTGCCGGTCAGTACGCCGCGATGGCCTTCCAAGTAGAATTCGCCCGACCAGACGGGCAATGGGGCGTCCTGTTTCTCGAGTTGTTCGAAGAACTTGCGTGCCGACGAATATGCGACACGCGGCGCCCCCGGCATCGCCCGATAAGCTTCGGCCTTGCGGATCAGTTCGTCGGTGGGGCCGCCGCCGCCATCGCCGTAGCCATAGGCAATCAGCAGGTCTCGCACCTGGTCTTTCATGGTGTTGCGATCCCAGGTGCCCACGACTTCTGCTGCCGTCAGGTCCGACTTGTAGTTGGTCGGAAACGGCAGGTGCTGCACTGTCCGGGGCGTCGTCAGGAAATGGGCCATGACGCGCGACCCATCGATACCTTCCCACCAGGTCGTCGAGGCGGGCATTTGATTGTATTGGTTCCAATTGAGCTTGTTGGTTACGAACCATCGCAAGCCTGCCTGCTTCATCAACTGCGGCAGGCTTCCGGGAAAACCAAACGTATCGGGCAGCCACAGGACAGGACTCTCCGAGCCTTGCCCGAACTTTTCGTCGCAATATTGGCGCGACAATAGAATCTGACGGACCAGCGATTCCGGCCCTGGCATGTTGGCTTCGGATTCGACCCACATGCCGCCCAGAACTTCCCACCGCCCCTCTGCGACGCGAGCCCGGATGGCCTGGAAGATCTCGGGGAAATCTTCTTC
>JBCCER010000147.1:0-10972 GCA_039030175.1 Pseudomonadota bacterium | reverse complement strand
TTTTTCATGCGCGACTGGCGACGATTCTCGGCGCAGTCCGGTGGCGTGATGCTGGAAAAGGCCTGCCACGATATAGATCTCTACAACTGGATCGTCGGGTCAAGGCCGGTGACTGTCGCCAGTTTCGGCGGCCGCGCCTCCTTTGTCCCGGAAAACGCGCCCGACGATCTCAGTCAGATTCTCGACTATGTCAAGCAACCGACCGGCACTCCGCCGTCGAACCCCTACACGACCGATGGCGATATCATCGATCATCAGACTGCGCTGATGGCATTCGAGAACGGCGTCTCGATGACGTTCCACTTGTCGCTAAATGCGCCGGAACAGCAGCGCCGCTTTGGGATCTTCGGCACGCACGGTATGGCTGTCGGTGACTTTTTCGGCCTTTACCTCCGCATTACGGGCCGAGACGAAGCCGTGCCAGGCCAGTCGTTCACGTATAATGGAAACGACCCGGAAGATGGCCATTACGGCGCCGACACACGCATGGCGGAGGAGGTGGCGGCGCACCTACGAGGCGAAGGCGGCGGCCTGCCCGTCTCATCCATCGACGCACTGGTCGCCGGTATCGTTTGCCTAGCGCTCGACGAAGCGAGGCTTTCGGGCCGAATGGTGGACTTGTCGGAAACCTGGGCTCGCCTGGACGGGTACTTCCGCGCCTGACCTTCTTTGACGATCAGAGAAGGGCGCTGGCCGCTCTCAGGAATCAGAAGGCTTCAATTCGATCATCTGTCGGACTTCGTCTTCGACGGCGGCGATAATCCGCGCAACCGCCGTCTCGGCTTGATCCGGGTCCCGCCGGGAAATCGCATCCGCGAGGTCGCGATGAAACGGAAAGCTGGACCGACCGAAGCCCGGTTTGTCGAACGGCGAGTCGCTGGACTTTTCGATTGTCTGGTCAAGGATGCCGATCAGTTGATGATAGATCGGGTTGGCGGATGCGTTGGCAACGGCCCTGTGGAAGGCGAGATCTGCTTCACGATAGGACGTGCCTCTCGCCACAATATCCATCAGTTCCGCACAATGTTCTTGGATGGCAGCTTGCTGCTGCTTAGTCGCGCGTAGGGCCGCATGTCGCACCATGTCAGACTCCAGGGAGCGACGCACCTCCAGCAACCGCAAAATAGCCGCGCCGTCCAGTTGGGTGTCGGGATCCACGCCGACCCCATGACGTGGAATGGGCGCGACAATGAATGTGCCCACACCGCGTTTGCGCCTTATTAGCCCGATCCCCTCCCAGCGGTTCAGCGCCTCGCGCACCGTCGATCGGCCTACACCGAGTTTTTCGGCGATCAGCAGTTCTGAAGGCAGTCTGTCCCCTACGGACAAGTTCGCCCGACGCACCATTTCGGCAAGCGACTCCAGCACGGCGCCACTGACATTGCGCGTAGGCAGCCTGTTCAGATGGATCAGGGAGTCATCGGTCACGCATGCCTCCCGTCAGGCCGCCTCGCAATGAGCTAGGAGATCTGACACCGCATCCACCAGCAGATCCATATCCCGTCTCGTATTGTAGCATTGCACGGAAAGACGCAGATAGACGCCGCCCTTCCATAGAACAAGTGGGATCTCGATTTTGTAGCGGTCGTGCAGCTCGTTCTTGAGCCATTCATGGTTCGTCACGGGAAGCTGTACGGAAACCATTTGTGGGGCCGTAAACTCCCGCGACGCGATGAGTTCCATACCGGCGAGCGACGAAAGCCGGTGCGCGGTTTCCTGTGCCAGATCGGCACAAGCCTTAGCAATCGCATCCCAATCGTATTGCCGGCGGAACTCGAGTGCTTCGGGAATCGTTAGCCAGGCCGAGGGGTCTCGCGTCCCTTGCATTTCCATTGCGTCAACGAAGGCGGTCCCGCCAAATGGCCCGGCAGCCGTTCGATCCACCTGCCAGCCATGGGAGATTATGAGCGGATTGAGCATCTGTTGATGCTCTTTGCGGGCATGAAGGAAGGCAGCGCCCTTCGGCGCCATCATCCATTTGTGGCAGTTGCCGGCATAGAAATCGGCCCCGAGGGCATCCAGATCCACGGGGATATGCCCCGGTGCATGGGCGCCGTCTATCACTGTCAGGATGCCACGCTGACGGGCCTCCCCAATGAGTCGATGCAGAGGAAACAACAACGCCGTTGGCGATGTAATGTGGCTGATGAACAGCACCCGCGTGCGATCGGTCATCGCCGCGATCATCGCCTGGACGATTTGTTCTTCATCGGTCAGCGGCAGCGGAAGCTCGGCTAAGACCACACGCGCACCGCTCTGGCGGGCGACATACTCCCACGTCTTTTCGAGCGCGGCGTATTCGTGGTCGGTTGTCAGGATTTCATCGCCCGCCTGCAAAGGTAGAGACTGGGCGACGACGTTCAGACCTTGAGTGGCATTGATGCAGCCCACGATGTCGTCGGGATGCGCCCCCATTTCCTCCGCCAAGACCTTTCGAGCGTCGGCCAGCCAACGGCCATAACCGCGTTCGAAATCCAGAAAAGCGACAGGCTGCCGTTCCAACTGACGCTGCCAGGCCTGGTAGCGCTCAAAGACTCGGATTGGGCAGGCGCCAAATGATCCGTGGTTGAGGAACACGGTTTCCGGATCGAGCAGAAACTGCTCGCGCATATTGCCTTCGATCATCGTCGGCGCCCCTCCATCGTTGGATCAAGCGCGTCCCGCAAACCGTCGCCGAACAGCGATGTCGAGAGAATCGTTATGGCAAGTGCCAAGGTGGGGAACACGGCAAGGTGCCAATAGAAGTACATAAAATTCAAGCCAATGCTAATCATCTGACCCCAGCTGGGCGTCGGCAGCGGTACGCCAACACCAAGGAAACTGAGCGACGCTTCAAGCATCATTGCCAACGGGATCGCCAGCACGAAGCCGACAATGATCGGCGAGACGGAGTTGGGGATGAGATGTCGATAGATGACATAGCGTGGGCTCGCGCCAAGAGCGGTGGCGGCCCGAACGAACTCCTTCTCCTTGAAGGCCATGACCTGGGCCCTGACAAGTAGACAGACCTGCACCCAGCCAAAAAGCGCGGCAATGAAGACGATCATCCAAAAGCCACCGCCCGTAATCGCGCCGAGAAGGATCGCGGCCAGAAGCGGCGGTACGACCGAAAAAATCTCGATCAACCGCATGACGAACCAGTCCACCACACCGCCGTAATAGCCGGCCCCGGCACCAAGCGGAATTCCAATCAAAATCGAAAAGACCGCCGCAGCGAACCCGATCGTCAGCGATACTCTTGCCCCGTAAATTATGCGCGTGAGAAAATCTCTGCCAAGGTCGTCAACGCCAAACCAGTGCTGGCTTGAGGGAAAAGCCAAAGCCTCGGTGAGATAGGCCTGATCGTTCGGCCCGGTCGGCGTGATCAGCGGGGCGATGATCGCAAGGACCGCAATCAAGCCTAGCGTGATGCCGCCCACCAACGCGGCCCGGTTTGCCACAAGCCGGCGCCAGGCATACCAAAGGGGTCCATGCACGCGCCCCGTAGGCTCGGCGCGAAACTCGGCTGGGTCCTTTTCCGCACGCACCGTCTCAGTTGAGCTCATTTCTTACCCCCTCCGTGACGTATGCGGGGGTTGAGCCATGCGTACAGGATATCCGAAAGCAGATAGGCGACCGCAAACATCAGCGTCAGGATCAGCATCAGCGCCATCTCGAGCGGATAGTCACGGGTCCGGATCGACGAGACGAAGAAGCTGCCAAGCCCCGGTATACGGAACATTGCCTCAACAAAAATCGAGCCGGTTGCAGTGCCGATAAACATCGGCAGGAAGACCGTCACCAGCGGAATAGCCGAGTTCCGCAAAACGTGCTGGAAGATGATTTTGCGTTCGGAAAGCCCCTTAGCCCGTAAGACCGTGACAAAGGGCCTGTTCAACGTATCGAGCATCGCCGATCGCATATAGCGGGCATAGGTGGCCAGCGGGATCGTCGCATAGGCCAAGATTGGCAAAATCCATCGTGTTGGCTCTCCCCACCCCGACGATGGTAACCAGTCCAACCAAACAGCGAATACCAGGATCAACAGCATCGAACTGACGAAGACCGGGACCGTCAGCCCCAGGGTGGCTAGCGCCGACGCCAGGTAGTCGATCCAGCTATTGCGCTTCAATGCTGCCGCCATACCCAGCAGCATTCCGAGGGGCGCACCGATTAGGACGCCCAACCCGCCGAGCAGCAGGGACGGCACCCAAGCCCGGCCAATCAGTTCGAGAACCGTTTCTCCCGGACTTTGGAACGGCACCCCAAAGTCGAGGACAAGGACGCCGCGCATGAAATTCAGGTATTGAATGTAAAGCGGCTGATCGAGCCCATACTGGGCCATCATTCTCTGCCGCACTTCCTCTGGCAGCGGCATCTCGCCAGCATCGAAAGGCCCGCCCGGGATGGAATGCATCATCAGAAAGATGATCATGGATACGATCACGAATGTGACCGTGACCGAGATCAGCCGGCGTAGAATGAACGCAATCATAGTCGATCTTCCTCGCGTTCAGACTGGGTCATGCAACCACCCTCGCCTCGACCCTGTGGCCGGCGCCTAAATCGACCAATCTGCGGGCATCGCTCGCCATGACCGATCCGGCCAGGTCACTGGCGCGGAGTGTCACGGTATCCTCTTCGAGTTCTTCCCGAGTCCTGAAAACGCGGGTAGGACGAGCACGCGGGTTGAGGACGGGAATGGCATCGAGCAGCGAACGGGTATAGGGATGTCTCGGGCTGGCGAAGATCGCCTCGGTCGGCGCCTCCTCCACGATCCGGCCATTGAACATCACAGCAACCTTATCCGTGAGTGACCGGACAACCGACAAATCGTGGCTGATGAAGAGGACCGACAATTCCATCTCTGTCTGCAAGTCCTGCAACAGATTGATGATCTGGGCCTTGACCGACACGTCCAGTGCCGACGTCGGCTCATCCGCGATTAGGACAGCCGGTTCCAGGATCAGCGCCCGGGCAATGGCCACGCGCTGGCGCTGGCCGCCGGACAGTTCGTGCGGGTAGCGGTTGCCGAAACTTCGGTGAAGCCCGACCCGTTCAAGCCAGTCGAGAGCCCGCTGTTTGCGCTCCTGTGCGGTCCCGACCCCATGGATGACCATCGGTTCGGCAACGATCTGCTGAAGCGTAAACATTGGGTCGAGCGCCGAGTAGCTGTCTTGAAATACGACCTGCATTCGCCGGCGGATCGGCTTCAAGGCATGAACGTCGAGCGTGGTGATATCCGTGCCCTGAAGCAGTATGTTGCCTTCGGTCGGCTCGGTTAGCCGCAGCGCCATCATGCCGGTGGTCGTCTTGCCCGACCCACTCTCGCCAACAAGGCCCATGATGCTGTTGCGTTCCAGGACCAAGTTGACGTCACGAACAGCCCGAACCTCCGTCGTTTTTCGGTTCAGGATGCCTCCAGATTTCAGATGGAACACCTTGCTGACATCCCGCAATTCCAGCGCAGGCACCCTTGCGACAACCGATTCCTGTGCTGTCATCACAGCCTCAAGCACGCCGCCATCGACGTGTCCGATATAGGGGTCAGGGCCGGCTCATCGGTCCTGCATTGCGCGACGGCTTGGGAGCATCTTGGGTGAAAAGGGCAGCCGCTTGGCGGTGAAGATGGATCAGGAGAGTTTCCTGGAATCTCGTTCAGCTTTCCGCGTCCCTCGCGCTGACCGGGGATCGAGGATAGGAGCGCCTTGGTATAGGGGTGGGCCGGCTTTTCGAAGATGTCCTCGACGGGGGCAGCTTCCATAACCTTGCCGCCATACATCACAACGACGCGGTCCACGGTCTCCGCGACCACGCCTAGGTCGTGCGTAATCATGATCAGCCCCATCCCCAGTTCGTCTTGGAGCTCTTTGATCAGTTGGAGAATCTGCGCCTGCACCGTCACGTCGAGAGCCGTGGTCGGCTCGTCCGCAATGAGGACCCGGGGCTGGCAAGACAGGGCCATGGCGATCAAGGCGCGCTGCAGCATCCCCCCCGAAAGCTGGTGTGGGTAGCTGTCGAGAATCGCCTCGGCATTCCGGATGTGCACCCTTTCGAGCAACCCCAGCGCCTCTTTGCGCGCTGCGCGGCGATTGACGGATCGATGGGCACGGATGGTTTCGGCAATCTGATAGCCGATGGTGTAGGATGGATCGAAGGCGGTCATCGGATCCTGAAAGATCATCGCCGACGTGCTGCCACGCAGGTCAGCGAGATCGGCGCGACTGGCGACCGTCATTTCGACGCCGGCAAGTTCCATGCGCTCGGCCGCAATCCGTGCAGGCGGGCTTCGCAAGAGCCGCATGACGGCCATACAGGATACCGACTTGCCTGACCCGCTTTCGCCTACGATTCCTAGGCTTTCACCCTCGTCAAGGTGAAAACTAACCCCGCGAACAGCCTGGACCGTTCCCTCAAGCTGCGGAAAGCTGACACGCAAATCTTCCACGACAAGCAGTCGCGATCGTTCTTGCGCTGACATGGTGTGCATCTGACGAATGTCCCCGGCGACGCCGGCCGCCGGGGACATGGACCCTTGCCGCTATTCTACGGTCATGTGTGTGTAGAAGTACGGTGAGATCCGAGCGGTCGGAGACAAGCCGTTGGCGTTGATACCAGTCGAGTCGCCCTCAACCGTTTCCGACAGCACAAATGTCTGGATCGGATGCACCAGCGGAATGATCGAGACGTTATCGTAGAGCAGCAGTTGCTCTGCCTGTTCGTAGTAATCGAGGCGCGTGTCCCAATCCGGGGCCGACCCGGCTGCGGCAACGAGTTCATCATATTCCGGCAACCTGTGATCGTGGCGACCGCCATCGAAGAAGATGCCGAAGAAGTTCGACGGATCGATGTAGTCGAACTCGTAAGGCGACAGGAACAGGTTGTTTTCCTCGGTCTGCAGTGCCTGCATCCAGTCCTGGATTGGCATCACCCGAAGGTCCATTTCGATGCCGAGATGCTCGGCGTACTCGGCCTGCAGGAACTGGAGCATCGGTGCCGTGATTGCACCGTTGTATCCACCCTGATCGCGATACCAGATCTCAACCGCGGGGAAGCCTTCGCCATCCGGATAGCCAGCCGCGGCCAGATGCTCGCGCGCAAGTTCCGGATCAAACACCGCCTGTGCGGCGATATCGGGATTATGGCCGGGATAGTCGGGTGACAGGATCGAGCCGGCAGGAATCGCCAAGTCCGCGAGCACCGTTTGGGTCATCTCATCGCGATCCACGGCCAGCGCGAGCGCACGACGAACATCGACATTGTCGAACGGCGGAGAGTCGAGGTCGAACGAGATATAGGAAACGGCGAAGATCGCGTTGCGGCGCAGATTGTCAGGTTCGCGCTGCTCCATGAACGGGATCTGGCCACGGTTCAGATAAGCCATCTGAAGTTCGCCCGCCATGTAGGCCGGCAGTCCAACCTCCGGCGTGCCGAGACTGGTGTTGATCTCAAACCGATCGAGCGAGGCTGGCCAAGGTCCCCGATATTCGGGGTTGGGAACGAGAACCATAGAGTTGTCGTTTTTTTCCCAGCTTTCGACCATGTAGGCGGCGGACGATACAAGCGTTTCGACGTTTGCGGCGTATTCGTCACCATGCTCGTCCCAGACGTGCTTGGGCACCGGATACCAGAGGCTGACGACGCTCGGCAGATAGGGACGCGGAGACGTCGTTGTCACTTCGATTGTGTGATCATCCAACGCGGTGATCCCAAGCGCGTCCAGATCGGCATCGCCAGAGGTGACCTCAGCCCAGCCATCGATGCCGCCGGCGAAGTCCCAATACCAGGCGAAGTCATACCCAGTGGTCGCGGCACGCTCCAAGGCGAAGACATAATCTTCAGACGTTAGCGGATGGCCGTCGGAAAAGGCGAGATCGTCGCGCAAATGGAAGGTCCAGGTCAGGCCATCGTCGGATTGTTCCCAACTCTCCGCGCCTAACCCATGCAGGTTGAACTCAGCATCGAAACTCGTGAGCGGAAGCTGGGTGTTTTCGGGATATCCGGCACGCGAATACACGGTCTTCATGTAGTCGTGATAGGTGCCCGAGGTGTTGTCCCCAGGAAACACGACATCTTGCGCAAGCGCTGGCGTGCACACAGCCATCGCCACCGCCAGACATGTCGCAACGCTAGTCGGCGATCTCATAGTGGTTCCTCCTTGCTCATATTTGTCTGTTGTCTGACAATTGAGAACGATCCTAAAAGGCCAGCGATGAGTCAACGGGTTTTCGGGGGTTTTCGGACACGAATTGCGATCTATGAATGACCCATCGGCGGCATTCTCGTCCTCTGTCGTGGCTGCCGTAGGGGTTCATTCACAGCCAAGGCCTGAATGAACGCGAGGAGAAATCGTTCATTCAGCGACCGCATGGCACGCGACGAAGCCACCCTCAGGCAGCGCTCGCGGCAACGGCCTCTCTTGGCGACACCGCTCGGTGGCCAGCGGACATCGCGGATGGAAGGCGCACCCAGGCGGTGGAGCCAGAGGGCTAGGCACCTCCCCGGTCATCGCCGACGGCCGTGTTGTCGCGCGTTTCAGTCGCGGAGCCGTCTCGATCAACATGCGGGTATAGGGATGGAGCGGGCGTTCGAAAAGATCGGTTTTGTTCCGCAATTCCACCAACCTGCCGAGATACATGACCCCTATGGTATCGGCCATGTGGTCGACCACGCCCAGGTCGTGGCTGATGAACAGGCAGGTTAAAGTGTGAGCGGCCTGAAGATCGCGTAGCAGGTTCAAGATCTGGGCCTGGACGGAAACGTCCAACGCCGAGGTGGGTTCGTCGGCGATCAAGATGGATGGTTTGGCAGCGATGGCGCGCGCAATGGCAACGCGCTGCCGCTGGCCACCGGAAAACTCGTGGGGATAACGGTCCGCATCCTCCGGTGCCAACCCTACATCGACGAGGAGCGCGCCGACTTGGTCCCGCATCTCGCGTCGGTTTTGGGCCAAGCCGAACGCCAGCAGCGAATCGCCTATCGTCTCGCCAACCCGCCAGCGCGGATTAAGGCTGGAGTATGGGTCTTGGAAGACCATTTGGACCTGACGCCGCGACGACCGGTCGTCCGAGGGATCGGCGCTTGCTTCAGAAATGCGAATGGTCCCCGAATCGGGCTCAAGAAGGCCAGCAAGACAGCGGGCGACAGTCGACTTGCCGCAGCCTGATTCGCCCACGAGCCCAAGCGTCGCACCGCGCGCAATGGCAAAATCCATGCCGTCGACCGCGCGCACAATTCGCCGCTGTTGTCGGCCGATCGTTCGCACCAGCCACGGGGGCGATGCATCGAAAGTCCGCACCAAGCCGGCAACCTCAACATGCGGCGTTGAGTCGGCCGAAAACTCGTTTTGAGTGCCCGCCATGTCGTCCCGTTTCACACTGCCCAGCACGCGACTTGGGCGTCCTGCTTGGCCTCTAACTCGGGACGGTCGGCGTCACAGCGGTCAAGCCTGCTGGTGCAGCGCGGGTGAAAGGCGCAACCTTGCGGCCTTGCGCCGACCCGAGGCATGGCGCCCGCTATCTGGGGCAAGCGCCCGCGACGGTCACCGACGACGGGAATGGAGCGCATAAGCGCCTTCGTATAGGGGTGGTGCGGTGCCTCGATTATCGAAGCCACAGATGCGATTTCGACGATGCGCCCAGAATACATGACCGCCACCCGGTCGGCGATTTCCGCGATCACGCCTAGATCGTGGGTGATCAGCAGCACGCCGGCACCTCTCTTTGAGGCCACCTCCTGAAGCAAGGCGATGATCTGTGCTTGGATCGAAACATCCAGAGCCGTGGTTGGTTCATCAGCGATGATAAGGTCGGGGTTGCCGGCCAGTGCAAGTGCGATGACGACCCTCTGGCGCATCCCGCCGGAGAACTCGTGCGGATAGCTGCCCAGACGCTCAGCCGGCGACGGGATGCCAACATCGGACAATAGGCCTATCGCCCGATCGCGCGCCTCACCACGGCCAATGGCCTCATGTTGACGGATCGTTTCGGTCAGCTGGTGACCAATTGTAAGAACCGGGTTCAACGAGGTGGCAGGGTCCTGAAACACCATGCCGATCTTCGAACCGCGCACGGCGAGCATGGCGCTTTCCGAGAGATTGTCGATCCGAGTGCCGGCCAGCCAGATTTCGCCCGACGTCTTTGTTAGCGGGTGCTCCAATAAGCCGATGATCGCTGCTCCGGTCATCGACTTGCCCGCACCGGATTCTCCCACCAGTCCGACAATCTCACCGGCCTCTAGTGCAAACGAAACCCGATCGAGCACCGATGGGGCGTCGTTGCCGCCCCCCAATCGAACGGTCAGTGAACGGACATCCATTAGCGGCGCTGCCGGTCGATCCATGGGTCAGCCGGCGCCGGGGTCAGGATGCGGCAGCAGGCGCCACATTGGTCGCCGGCGAAACGTCGCGCGTCTTCAGCTGGTTCTTGTAGAGGCGGCCGTCCTGCATGATCACCGACAGATTTTCGCCCTGGCCGTCGAGCAGAGAGATGTTCTCAAGTGGGTTGCCGTCGACCACTACTAGATCAGCCAGCGCGCCAGGCCTGACGCAGCCGAGTTCTTCGGTGCGGTTCAAAATCTCAGCGTTAATCGAGGTCGCTGAGCGCAACACGTCGATTGGCTTCTGAACCTGGGCGCGGATGACGAACTCATTGGCTTGGGCAAACTCCATTTCACCCATAAGGTCAGTGCCAAAGCCCATTTTCGTGCCCACCTGCGCGCAATATTGCAGCATGTTGAGGCCACCTTCGATGACATAGCGTATTTTTTCCATGACGACCGGAGAGAGGCCCATTTCCTCGCCGTGCCGTTCGGACACTTCATAGCAAACCATGGTCGGTACGACGTAAGCGTTGTGATCGCGCACGAACCGAGCGGTCTCCTCATCGATTAGATTGCAATGCTCCACGGTCCGAATGCCGTTGCCGACCGCGCGCTGAACTGCCTTGCTGCCATAGGTGTGGGCCGCCACATAGCTGCCGCGCAGGGCCGTTTC
>JBCCER010000146.1:0-11066 GCA_039030175.1 Pseudomonadota bacterium | reverse complement strand
GACGTGCGGCTGAAGGACGGCAGTTGGATCCCGTTCGGCTACGGCCCGAAGATTTGCATCGGCAATACAATGACCATGTATTCCATGCTGATCTTCCTGGCGCTGATCGGCCAGCGCTTGCGCTTTGGCCTCGTCGACGACGATCCGGTGCTGCCGCAACGCCATGCCGCGACAGCAGGGCCAAGCCGTCATTTCCGATTTGAGGTGGAGCGGCGCACGCGTGGGATCCACCATGCCTAGGCCGCTGCTCGACCAACGGTCCCTGCCATGGCGCTATCGAGACGGCAGGGTGGGGCGTTTCACCATGATCTGCACGGATCGGTTCGACAATGTGAAGCGTGAGGTTGCGCAAGTGCGGGCCTGGTATCCCGACGCCCCCGCCGACGCGTACGATCCAGACAGCTATCATCTCATCGGCCTTTTGGATGGCGAACCGCTGGTCGCGATCCGCGCCACCTATAGCGCCGACCGCGAGATCGAGAATGTGGATTTCTACGCGGCAGAGGTGCTGGCCAGAGTGGCCCCTCACTATTCTTCGGGCGGGCGCTATTTCGCGATGCCGAATATCTCAGTCCCAGCCGATGTACGAGCGGCCTTCCGCGCGCGGTATATTGAACTGGTGTTACAGCTTGGCAGCTTGCTCGATGTCAGCAACTGCCACGCGCGCGGCGTGCGCTACTACGAACGCATGGGCTGGATCGTCGATGATCGCGCAGCTTTCACCCACCCGACGATGAACACGCCCAGCTTTCCCATGTACATCCCGGCCTGCCCAATCCGCGAGAGCATCGTCAAACCGTTGATGAAACATGCGCGCCACACGTTCTACGCCGGCGAACTGCGCGCGCTTCTGGCAGAAGCCCACGGCAACGTTCAATCGTCGGTGGCGTGAACCTCCTTATCTGATTGGCCCGCCGAGCCGTCCCCAGGCGTGCCCACTGCACTTGCCAATCCACCTCAAATAGTCAAAATCGCCGCCTAGGGGGCCCCGGCGGAATGACAGGTGAGCCAGCAGGTTGAGCGATCCAGATTGGGCACCGACGTCCTGCTCGTCTGCCGCCGACCCGAGATGCCCTCGGCGGGCGCAGAGCAAGTTGTTTGGTCCGTCTCGGAGGCCGTAACTGATCGGAGTAGCGATTGATGAGAATAGCTCGCACCTTGACCGCGTGTTTGGTGTTTGTCGGCCTTGGTTTTGGGGCTGCGGCAGAGACGGTGGGCGAACAGACTGCCTCCGCGTTGCCTTTAGAGCTGATGACGGCAGCGGTCACCGCAAAGCAGGCCGACAGCAAAGAGCCGGAAAGCGAAGGGGGCGGGCAGGAAGACGCGGTCAACCTGGCGACTGCCATCGGCAACGCGAACACGGGCGACCATCTGACGATGGAAATCGTTGCGCCGCAGGAAGCCATCCTTTCCCTCGACGTCGGGGGCTATACGATCATCCCGTTCCTCGACGACATGATGGCCGTACCGGGTGAGCGCGTCGTCGAAGTGACCTTGCAAGTCGTCGAAGATGGTGGCGGTTGGCCGGACTCGATGATCGGCGCCGGCCTCGTTCACGGCTATCAGGGCACCGATCAGCCATTCGGGGCGTACATTTTGTCACCGCAGGATGGTGGCGTCGTCATGTCGGCGAACGGTGCAGGGAACAGTTTTTCGGTCGGACAGACGCTAGGCAGCAACGACACAGCAACTGGCGCCGACGTTACGTTTACGTTCACTGAGAACGGCGATGGCAGCATCACCTTGCAGGCTGGATCGAACCGTCTGACTCTCGATGATCAAACGACCAGGAATGGCACAGAAGGCATCGGCACGATGGGCGTCATCGTTTTCGGGCCCGGCGTCTATCGATTGACCGACATCGGATTTCGGTCCCGCTGACTGCTTGGCCTACAGGCATTGGCGACTTGCTTGACGGCGAGTGGAGGCCTGCTCGGTCACTCGATAGCTCAGTCGCCGAGAATGACACCCGCGAGACCTTCTGCGACATTCCTGGCAAACAGCTGCCGTCTTTCCCGATCTATTCGTCTGCATCTCCGGTGGTTCTTGAGGGTACGTGATTTGCGCACCAATCTGCCGATAACCTTCACCGGATCGTTGAGATGTAGCGATTAGGTTTTGCGACTGTGCAGATGAGCGTGCGGGCGCCGCCGCCCACTTGTTTTCGAATGTCACGGTTTCGGGCGCCAATCCGGTGATGGGTTTGCCTAGTTTGCCGCAATTGGCCCGCGCCCAGAAAGCCAGTCGGTATCGCAACGAGACTCCGAGCGATCATTGCCTCATTGAACGACCGAGCGCCGCATCTTCGTCCAGTGCCTTTCTCCAGATGCTATGCTATGTCGTTTCGAAGCGTCGGCCAGCCATTGGTGCTATTGCCGACGTGTTTGGGTGTATGTTCGTAGAGGCTAAAACCCGTTCTAAAGCGCGCATACCAAATCAGATTCGATCCGTCGAAGACATCGGCCATAAGAGGTGAGAGGAAACATGCGCATCAGGTTTGAAAACTGCGATCTGTTCGATGGAGTGGGTGACGCCATCCAGCCTGGCTGCCATGTCCTGGTAGCCGACGGAAAAATCGCAGAGGTTTCGGAGACTGCGATCGTCGGCGAAGCGGATCGCGTGGTCGACGCCACTGGCCTGACCTTGATGCCCGGCCTGATCGACGCCCATGTGCATATCGCCGCCGCCGTGCCCAACCTAGCGGCGCTGGAGGCGCTGCACCCGACCTATGTGGCCCATTGGACGGCGCAGTATATGTCCGCGATGCTGGATCGCGGCTTCACCACGGTGCGCGATGTTGGCGGTGGCGACGCCGGCACCAAACGTGCCCAGCAAGAAGGGCTGGTGCGTGGCCCTCGTCTGTTCACATCAGGCAAGGCGCTGGGCCAGACCGGCGGGCATACGGATTTCCGGGGCACAAGCCGTGTCGATGTCGGCGATCTGCAGCGCCGGCACTTGCCCGCGCTAGGACGCATCGTCGACGGCGTGCCCGCCTGTCTGGCCGCTGCTAGGGATGAATTGCGCCTGGGCGCGGACTTCGTGAAGATCATGGCCAATGGCGGGGTCGCGACCCCGACCGACCCGATCGATTGGATCCAGTTCACGGCCGAGGAAATTCAGGCCATCGTGACGGCGGCGGAAGCGTCCTGCACCTACGTCGCCGCCCACACCTACACCGCGCGCGCGATCGAGCATGCCTGTGTGAACGGCGTGCGCACGTTGGAACATTGCAACCTGATCGACGACCGGGTGGCAGGCGTTCTAATGGACCGTGGCGCCTACGCTGTCCCGACGCTGATCGTCTATGACTGTCTTGACCGCCATGCCGACGCTATTGGCCTTGGCGGCGCGAACCGGGAAAAGAACCAGATGGTGCGCCAAGCCGGTCTTCATTCGCTGGAAATCCTCGCGAACGCTGGCGTCCCGATGGGGTACGGCACGGACCTTCTGGGCTGGATGCACCAGGATCAATCGACCGAATTCACCCTACGCGCGCAGGTCCTTCCCGCGGCGGACATCCTTCGGTCGGCGACCTCGGTAAACGCGGAGATCGTCCGCCGCCCCGATCTCGGGCAGTTGACCCCGGGCGCGACGGCGGATCTGATCCTGGTCGATGGCGACCCTATCGCCGATATCGCCTGCCTGACGGGCCAGGGCGAGCGCATCCCGATGGTTCTGCAGGACGGCGTCGTGGTGAAAGAACGCCGCTAGGCCTAAAGGGTGGGCCCCGGCACGCTGGTGAGGCGTGCCGGGGTGCGTTTCAGTGGGCCGCGCCGCTGCCGCCGACGGCCAGGACGTTGTAGGGCATGCCCTCAACCGCGATTGGGTCCAGTTCGGAGAAATCCTCCAGGTCGACGACCCGCAGGCTGGCATTCAGCGGATCGGTCAGCACCAGCCGGTCGCCGGCAACGACCATCCGGGGCCGCGGATCGCTCCAATGGCCGTCCATCGTATAGGGCTGCGTGACCGGCAGGCTTTCTTCGATCTCGGCGGAGAGCATGTTCAGCCGGTGCAGCGATCCGTCCTCAGTGAGGATGTAGGCGAATTGCGGCCTGGCGGGATCGAGGGCGAAATGAACCCGGCGGAAGGGCAGTTCCACGCGGGTGAAGTAGGGCTCCGTCGTCGGGTCCAGGATCACGACCGCGTCCGCACCGTGATTGCCGAGGAAGATCTGCATCGCGGACGAGCCCAGCAGCGTGCCAGTCATGGCCTCGGGGAAATCGGCGGGGTAGGGCAGCATGGCAAAGGCATCGGGGCCGCCCGTTGTGTCGTGGGCAATCACGCCTTCCCGGCAGCCGGCCACCACGTAGTTGCCCGAGAACGACTCGCCATGCAGATCGGTGCAGGCGTGAATGGCGCCGAGGGGTGATCCGTCCGCTGCAAACGCGCCGATGCCGACTCGCGGCGGCAACCGGTCGTCATCAACCGGCTCCTCCGATGCGACCGAACTCAGATAATAGTCGCCCATGGACGCGACGAACCCGTGGTGCGCGACATTCATCGGAAAACTTTCTTCGTCGAGGTCCCCTTGTAGGATCGCACCATGGTTCAGCAAAGCGGCGTATCCGCCCCGGTCGAAGGCAATGGCCACCTCACCCGAGTGATCGACGAAATGGATGGGCCGCGGTCCCGCTATCGAACCGATTGCCTCTGGGTCCGAGACGTCGATATCGGCATGATCACCGTGAGAGTCGATTGCCACGCCGCTGTTGAAGAAATCGACCTGGTCATTGTCGGCCTGCACCGCGGCGATCACGGCCTGGTCCGCGGCGGTGTGCAGCCGCGCCGGTCCGGCAAGCTCAAACGTCCAGCGCTGGTCCGGCGCGTCAAGATCGATGGCAGTCACGATTGGGTCGGTGTGATCGGCGATGAAGATCCGCCATGCGGTTGCGTCCTCTTCTGCCCAAGCGGGCGGGGCGAACGCGAGGATGGCGCTCATGAAGCCGGCGGCGGAAAGTTTCGACAAGGTCATCTCGATTACCTTCGTTGGTCGTTGATTGATCATGACCCGTTCGTATCTCGCGGCGCTTATGCGGGGCGGACAGAACGGTCAGGTGCCAGGTCTTCTGTTCCGCCTGGTCCAACTGGGCGTTCAGCGCCGCATCGCGTTCGCCCGTGGTTCGTGCAGCTCGCCAGAGCCGTCTGTTATCCGTCCTCGTCGGCGCCCGTGACCGGGTCGAGAACCATTACGAGTCGCGTCTCGCCCGTGCCCTCGATGGGCGGCGACCGATGCCGAAGTCCGGCCTGGGGGTGCTCCGGCCAGAGTGTGCCGCGGAGTAAGATGGGCGCGCCCGTTGGCACGGTGAACACCCGTCTTGGGTCCACTCCGCCGTTTACGATGCCGTATTGGGTGCCCATACCACGGTAGGTACAGATGAGACGCGCCGTGACGGCGTCAATATGGAACTTCCGGCACATGTTAGTGGTCACGACGTCAAAGCGCAGGCGCAGATAAGGCGCGCGCATCAGACCGGCGAAGGTGTTCGCCAGGGATGTCACATCGTCGATGAGCCAGTCGCGTTCGGCACAATCTGGGGTGGCTGACGCCTCGCAGACTTGGAGAACCGCTTCACGCACGTCAGCGGGCCGAACAACCGTGCGCGCTCTCGGCAGATGCTTGGGCCTTAGAGTATCGATCCAAGACTGAACGCTTGGCGCGGTTTGCCGCTGCCAAATCACCGCAGCACAGCCTGGGCGGTGAATTGCCGACAGGTTATCGGTCGTGACGGCAACGCCTGTGTCGATTGCGCTACCCCGCGCGATCTTGCGGATCAGATTCACGCTGCCGCCTCCGTCCGTCGCCAGAGTGGGAATGGGTCCGGCAGGTCGGGTAGTGCGTCGGGGCCTTGTGCGAGATGCGTGGGGACAAGACAGTCGTCGAGCCGCGCCTTCAGCGCAGGCCAATCGATGCCAGCCCCGATGAAAACAATCTCCTGCCGCCGGTCGCCCCACGGGTCTTGCCAATGCGATGTGATGTAGGACCGCGCCCCGGTGTCGCCTCCAGGCCAACGTTCCATGGGCACGGCGGCCCACCATGTCCCAAGCGGTGAGACGCTGGACATCGAGCCGGCCAACGAGAACTCGGCGACCCAGTCCGGCCGCGTCGCGATCCAGAAATGTCCTTTGGCGCGGATGACGCCTGGCAGCTCTCCATTGAGCAGAGCGTTGATCTTCTCCGGCACAAAAGGACGACGGGCGCGGTAGACAAAGCTCGCGACGCCATACTCTTCGGTTTCCGGCACGTGATCGGCGAAACCGTAAAGCTCCTTGGCCCACATTGGGTGTTCGTGTGCCTTCTCAAAGTCGAACAGGCCTGTGTCGAGGATAGCGTCTGCCGGCACGTTTGAGTGATTGGCCTCGATAATCCGCGCGTCGGCATTCAAGCTGCGGATGATTTTGCGGGCGGCATCTACCTGGTGCCACTCCGCGTCCGCCACCTTGTTCAGGATCACCACGTCGGCGAATTCGATCTGGTCGGTCAGGAGATGGACGAGCGTCCGCTCGTCCTCTTCCCCCATCGTTTCGCCGCGATCGCGCAGGAAGTCGTAGCTGGAATAGTCTTTGAGCAAGTTCACCGCATCCACGACCGTCACCATCGTATCGATGCGGGCGACGTCCGCTAGGCTTTCACCGTCGGCGTCGCGAAAGTCGAAGGTGGCGGCGACCGGCAATGGCTCGGAGATGCCGGTCGACTCGATCAGCAGGTAATCGAACCGGCCTTCTTCGGCGAGGCGCCGCACCTCGGCCAGCAGATCGTCGCGCAGCGTGCAGCAAATGCAGCCGTTCGACATCTCGACCAGCGTCTCGTTGGTGCGGCTGAGCTCGGTATCCGCACGCACCAGATCGGCGTCGATATTCACCTCGGACATGTCGTTGACGATGACCGCAACGCGCCGCCCCTCGCGATTGTTCAGCACACGGTTCAGCAGCGTCGTCTTGCCCGCGCCGAGAAACCCCGACAGGACGGTGACGGGAAGGCGGTTGTCTTGAGCATTCATGGATTCACTCGTGTCCGTTACGAAGCGAGCGCTTGCGCTTGAGGCGCGGCGCTTTGGCGCATCATGGCGAGCTTGGGTGGGCGCCGGACCGCTCGGAGGTGAGAGCGCTCCGACGGAGAACCGCCAGCACATCCGTTCGCATCGCCCTGACTGCTCACCGACGGTCCCCCAAGATCACCAGCGCATCGTATATGTTATGTTATAACATAACTCAACATGATTTGTGCGACGCTGAGCCAGGACAGCGCACAAAAGGCCTTCGCTGACGGACTGCCAAAACCAACCAACACAACCAGAAAGGAGACACACCAGAAAGCCGCAGCCTAAGCCCTCAACCGAGCGGCACTGTCAGCCGATTACCCTCTCTGTGCAGTTCGTTGGCGATCATCTCGTCGCTGCGCAACTCACTATCCTGGATAGTTGCGCAGCCGCAGACCACACTCTTCTCGCGCTTGTCAGCAGCGCGGCGACGGTGCTGATCGTGGGTTTGATTGGGGAGATTGCAGCCTGGAAGACAGCACACTGGAGTGTAGGTGTACAACCGTCTGGGATTGAGATGCCCTTCGCGCAGCCAAGGTCAAAGGTAACCGTGCTTGAAGGTCAGATTGACCTGTATGGAGCCTTTGAAAATTCAATCTCCACGTTTGGGTATCCGTTTTCGCGCATAAAGGCACCAACTGATTGCGCCACCATCTTCCGTTCCGGCTGAGGTCCAACAATGATTGACTTAATACTCAATGGTGATGCCTTTGGTATTGCTTCTGAATTTCCAGGAAGTAGCTTTGAATATTCATTTGTCTTTAGGTACTCGACAATTGCACCAGATTTTGCTCGATAGTGGCTTTTAACGAAGCGATCCTTAAAAGACTCAGGAACAATTATTCTAACTTCATTTTCTTCTTTAAACGCGGAATGCTTGAAGCTGGTAAATGTGTACCTCAGTCTGCTTGATAAATGTTGAATCCAATCTTCGGCATCATCTCCTATGATTGGGCCAACAACCTTTCTATCTATATTGTATTCTATGAAAAATCTTCTAACCCAAAAAATAGACGACTCTACCTTTTCCTTATCTTCGTAAATAACTTTATGAAACATTAAGTCTGGCGCCATGCCAACATCACCGCCGTGCCCTTGAGCATCTAGCTCAATGTTTATACCTCCAGTTTTTCCATATGCCCGCCATTGTTCGAGGCTGTCGCGCTCTCTTGTGAAAGAGGTGATGTAGTAGGCGAGATCATCGCTATTCGCTAAATTTTCGACCGTACCTTCGATGATTTCGCTAAATTTAGAAAATCGATCTTTCTTTAAAAGAGCATTCAATACATCGATTGCCATTTCTTTCCCATGCAAGTACTCACTATAGTCATTAAGATACGCATGATGGGTCATCCAGAATCCATGATCAGAAACGATACCTATTAATGCCTCGGTATTTGTATAGTGGTATACTTTTTGTGCGTCTGATATCCAGTTGAGGAAGTTATATTTTTTTGTGGCGTGCAAAGGGTAGAATTTATCTCTGTCTCTGATAGGCCACCATAATGCTCTTAGGAAACCTAGGCCGTAGTCCGGCTCATCTATGGTCTCTGCCATTCCTGACACTCCAAACTTGAAAAGATAAAACGCATCTGGTCAAATTTTTCTATTAGCCAGCTTAAGGAAGCTAAATTGCCCGCATCCACTAGCGACTGTTGCGGTATTCATACCTATCCACGTCATAAAGCGCAAAAGTTGATTATCTCGATCGTTGAGCTGGAAATTGCTTCAGCTTGATTAAGAAGATCACCCCCTTTGCCCCCGTAACCACGCCAACAACCGCTTCACATCCGACGACAAGTCCCCGTCGCGATAGACCAGAAAATACCCCACATTCTCCGCTCCGCTGGCATCGAACGGTGCGACCAGTTCGCCCGTCGCGATCAGATCATCCACCAACGGTTTGCGGCCCAGCGCGATGCCCAATCCGTCGCGGGCGGCCTTCACCGTGAGCTCGTAGGTTTCCAGGTTGAAGCGTTGTTTCATCGGCGGTGGGGAGATGCCGCGAGCGGCGGACCAGGAATCCCATTCGGTCAAGAGCGTTGTGTTGACGAGGGCGCGGGCGGTCTGGAAGGCGTCGGCCAGAGCCGCGCCATTGAGGGTCTGCCAGAGGTCCGGCGACAGGACGGGGGCCACGGTTTCGTCCACTAACGGCTCGGCGATGCAGCCCGCGCGCTCGACCACGCCGCGCCTGATCGCGACGTCTATGTTCTCACGGAAGAGGTCGACCACGCGGGTGGTGGAGATGAGGTCCAGCTCCAGGTCCGGGTGCTGGTTGTTGAGGTCGCGCATGCGCGGCATCAGCCAGTTGGCGGCGAAGGAGGGGGTGAGGGTCAGCGACACGCGCCGACGGCCGGGGGCGGAGCGGACATCCTCCGTCGCCTCCAGGATCTGCGCCATCGGGCCTTTGATCGACAGGAAATACTGCTCGCCATCGACCGTCAGATGCAGCTTGCCCTGCCGGTTTTCGAACAGGCGCACGCCCAACTCTTTTTCGAAGGCTTTCAGCTGATGGCTGATCGAGGAGGCGGAAATGCCCAGCGCCTCGCCCGCGCGGGCCACGCTGCCGGTTGAGGCAACGGCGTTGAAGGCTTTCAAGCCGGCAAAAGACGGGTAGCGCTGGGTGCTCATGAACTTTTGTTGTTGCTATCTGCGATGGCTATCATAGGGGCTATGCTCGATTGAGGGCGCAAAATTCGGCGGAATGGATCGAGCGATGAGCAACCAGAATTCGGATGACAACGGCGAGGTCTTCGACCCGATTGCCGAGCAGTTTCGCAAGACAACGGAGCTGCCGTTTCGGGACTGTGTGGACCACCACTCATTCATGCGCATGGCCGGTGCGCTCGATGGACTGTCGGTGTTGGACCTCGCCTGTGGCGAGGGTCAATACACCCGGCTGCTGAAGCAGGCCGGCGCCGAGTCGGTGCTCGGCGTCGATATTTCACATGAGATGATCGCGCTGGCCGAAGCGGCCGAGCGCGAGCGGCCGCTGGGCTGCGCTTATCAAGTCGGGGACGTCGCTGATTTGGCGCTCGACAAGCAGTTCGATGTCGTTACGGCGGTCTACCTCTTGAACTATGCAGACACGCGCGACCTGCTGCTGTCCTTCGCAAGGGCGATCGCGCGGCACATGAAGCCGGGCGGCCGGTTTGTCGGGCTGAACCTCAATATGGGGCTCGACCCGTCGCACTATGGGGCTTGCGAGAAATACGGGCTGCGCCTGTCGACGACACCGGCGCGGGCGGAAGGCGACGCGATCACCCTGCATTTCACCAATCAAGACGGCAGCACGGTCGATTTCGACAATTACTATCTGGCGCCCGAGACCTACGAGACTGTGTTTGCAGAGGCAGGCCTTGCCGACTTCGCCTGGGTGCCGGTTTCGGTCGCCGAGCGCTGCGTAAAGACCTCGCCGCCAGGCTATTGGGACGCAGTTCACACATCGCCGGCCTCCGTGGGCATCATGGCCAAACGGCACGGTTAGGTGCGGCCGATTTAGCCATCCTTGGCGGTATCCGGCGGAACGGATACCATAGCGGCGATGAAAGTTACCTTTGAACACTTCGTTCTCGATACCGATCTCGCGGAACTGAGCCAGGCGGGCGTCGTCGTTGCGATCGAGCCCCAGGTCTTCGACCTGTTGCGCTTCCTGATCGAAAACCGGGAACGGGTCGTCACAAAGGACGAGATCGTCGAGCGGATTTGGGACGGACGGTTCGTCTCGGACGCCGCAATCTCAAGCTGCGTGAAGGCTTTGCGCAAGGCGCTGGGCGACGATGGTGAACAGCAGCGGCTCGTCCGCACGGTGCGCGGGCGCGGCTTTCGTTTCGTGGGCGCTGTGAAGGAGCCGGCCGCCCCTCAGGAAGCTCATCCCGCGAGCGAAATGGAAACGCCGGTTGCCCCCACCCCCTCGCACAAACCCTCGGTCATCGTGTTGCCCTTCCAAAGCCTCATGCCGGAGGGGCCGGAACAGATCCTGTCCGAGGCTGTGCCCCATGAGCTGATTCAGGCTCTGTCGCGACTACG
>JBCCER010000145.1:0-11167 GCA_039030175.1 Pseudomonadota bacterium | reverse complement strand
CCTCGGATACCGATCCCATCTCAACGTCCCCCAGAAAGAGTTCACTTGATTCTCGCGTAACAACACCACACCGGTGTTAAGAACGCAACTCACTCGCAATATCAACAAAGAACCTGATACACTTCGATCAGGTTGGTGGTTCGATCATCTTTGATCTTCCGGTACGGCATCGTTACCGGTGACGAGCCGGTGTATGCCAGCCCTGCCACACGAAAGACTGGGCGACGGATCCATGGCAAGCAGCAAGTCTGGCGTCTTTGAACGCATCGAGCTCAACCGACGACGCGCCTTGATCATCGGGGCTAGTTCGGCAGCTGCAGTGGCTCTCAGCCCCCTACTTGGAAAGAGCCAAGACGGCAGGCAGCACTTTAGCCATGCGCACTCACCGCTGGGTACGATCAAATATCCGCCCGAGTTTTCGGCATTTGACTATGTGAATCCTAACGCCGCCAAAGGCGGTACCATGCGGCTGGCCCGGATTGGGAGTTTTGACACGGCCAATACACTTTCCTATCCAGGCCGACCGCCGGCCGATATCCGGATGATCTATGACCGACTGGTTGTCGCAAGCGCCGACGAGAGGGCCACCTACTATGGGCTCCTCGCTGAGGGTATCGACGTTGCCGACGACTTCTCGCGCCTAACTTTTGCTCTTCATCCTGAAGCGCGATGGCATGACGATCGTCCCGTTCTGGCCGGCGATGTCGCCTTCACATTCGAAACCCTCAAGTCAGAGGGCGCGCCCTTCTACCGTCAGGCATTCTTGCCGCTCCGCGTGCATGTGGAGAGCGAAAGACGTGTCGTCTTCGAGAATGACCGTATCGGCGATCGCGATATCGTGCGCAGGCTGGCGACAATCCCCGTGCATCCAGAACCTCAGCCTGGTGACGATGCGGAATCAGAGTTCCCAGTCGGGTCCGGCCCCTACCGAGTTGTTCTTTTCGACCCGCCGCGCCGTCTGGTTTTGGAACGGGTTTCGGACTATTGGGCGCGTGATCTACCTGTTAATACAGGACGCTGGAACCTCGACCGGCTTGACTTCGAGTATTTTCGCGATGACACCGTGGCGCTAGAGGCTTTTCAGGCAGACATCTACGACGTCCGTTTCGAAGATAACCCAACCCTGTGGCGCACCGGCTACGATCGAGCACCCGTGGAAACGGGCGAAATCCGTCGGGATGAAGCGCTCGGGCTGGGGGTTGGAGACCTCAGCGGGCTCGTCTTCAACTTGCGGCGGCACATCCTGACCGACCGCCGCGTACGGCTGGCCATGGCGCTGGCTTACGACTTCGAAACTGTAAACCGGACCCTGTTTAGCGGCTCCTATCTTCGGTTTGACAGCGTTTTCGGTGAGTCTGACTTGGCGGCTCCATCAGGACCGCCATCGGAGGCAGAGGCCTCGTTCTTTGCTGCGATGGCTCGCAGCCTACCGCCCGAGACGTTTTCGTCGCCCGACCCACTCGCTGAATTGCCACCGGCCGGCGGTCGAGCGGCGTTCTCAATGGCAGCGAGCTTGCTTGAGGAAGCAGGATACGCAGTGCGAGACGGTCGGCTGTTCGATCCCGAGACGGATGCCGACGTGGCGTTCAGAGTTGTCAGCACCAACCCGCTCTACGAACGGCCCCTTGGCTGGATTGCGCAAGCGTGGGAACGGCTCGGCATCGAACTGGTCCAAGTCCAGGCTGACCCCGCAACAGCAGCACGACTGCTACTCGACCGTGACTTTGATCTTGCCACGCTCTCCTGGGCGCCAGCTCGCCTACCCGGCACGGCCGAGCGATTGCTCTGGCACAGCGATCTTGCCGACCAGGAAGGGTCGTATGCGCTCTCGGGACTGGATAATCCAGCGCTCGACGCCGCGATCGAAACGCTGGAGACTGCGCGATCCGAGGCTGAATTGCGGACCGCAGGTCGTACATTCGATCGCGTGTTTCGGCAATTGATGCCGATGCTTCCGCTCTGGAGAGCGAATACCATTCGCCTCGCCTGGTGGGACCGGTATGGAAGGCCGGGCGCTGAGGAGGCAGGCTTCGAGCCGTCACCAATCGATCGCTGGTGGAGCGAAGATCGCTAACAGTGCTTTCGCTGGCATATTGAATGCACACTACATAGCAGGGTCGATTGGCAGACCAGCGGGCGGCGGCTCTAACCGATGTTAGCGAGGTCAGTGAGCGTGCCCGTCGTCATATCCCTGCCTATGGTGTCGCCAGTATGCGGGCGCCTTGATCCAGTCACCATCAACGTTCCGCTGCTCAACCAGGTAGTGGCGGATGTGTTTGGATACGGCTGATTCCGCAGCAACGAATGCGTAGCCCCGGCCGTCCGGAACTGTTGTCGATTTGAGAGACTCCAAGAGCAAATCCGGGCGACCCGGTGCCGTACCGTTACGTTCGACCCAGCTTAGGTCAAGCTCTGCTGCACTCTCGATCTTCTGACGCTCGTTAGCATTGGCGATTTCGATCCGCGCAATGACGGTCGTACCCGCCGGCAATTCCTCAATGCGACGGGCGATCGCCGGCAATGCGGTCTCGTCGCCTACGAGGAGGTGCCAATCAAAGTCACCCTTAACAACCATTGAGCCACGCGGACCCGCGACGCCGACTCGATCGCCAGGCTTGGCGGCAGCGGCCCAACTTGCCGCGGGGCCATCCCCATGAAGCACAAAGTCAATCGTTGCGCTGCGCGATCTGGCATCGACGAAGCGCAGTGTGTACTCGCGGCTCTCTGGTGCTTTTGCATCCTCTGGGTAGCGCGGTCCGTCTTTACCGAATTGGGGCAAGACGATCTCGCCATTGTCCTTGTCCGGTAAGATTAAGCGTACATGATCGTCAAATCCGTAGCTGACCAGATCGCTGAATTCACTCGAGTGCAATACGATTCGTCGCATCAATGGCGTGATTGCATTGACGTCGATGACGTCGGCAATTCTTGCCTTTAATTCGTGGCGAACCCGTTCAATCCTCGGTTCTTCTAGCAGCATCGGTGTGCTTTTCCTTATCGCTGTCAGGCGTAGTGAAGGGCGATCTGGCGACCGTCGATCTGTCGCACTTCGATCGGGGTGTCATAGATTTCAGCGAGCGTATCAGGGCGGATCAGCGCCTCCGGCGGCCCTTGATGAACCAGCCGACCGTCCCGCAAGGCGACGATTCTGTCGGCGTGCCAAGAAGCAAAGTTAATGTCGTGCAAGACTACGATCACAGTGCGGCCAAGATCGTCGGCACAGCGCCGCAGCAGGCCCATCATGGATGCGGCGTGTTTGATGTCGAGGTTGTTCAGCGGCTCATCGAGCAGCAGATAATCGGTGTCCTGGGCTAAGACCATAGCCACAAAAGCGCGCTGGCGCTGGCCGCCCGACAGTTGATCGAGGAAACGATCCGCCAAGCCGGTTAGGTCGAGATAGGAAAGCGCCCTGTCGACATGGTCGCGATCCTCAGCCGTCGGCCGCCCCTTGCAATGGGGGTAGCGGCCGTAGCCGACCAGTTCACGGACCGTAAGGCGGGCGACGATGTGGTTTTCCTGGCGCAGGACGGCAAGGCACTTTGCGAGCCGATCCCCAGGGGCCTTGGTGACATCGAGACCGTCCACGGTGATCGTCCCAGCCTCGAACGGCAGCAACCGGCCGATCATCGAGAGAAGAGTGGACTTGCCAGCGCCATTGGGGCCGATCAAGGCGGTTACGCCGCCCGCTGGCAGAGTGAGGCTGAGGCCGTCGATGATGGTGTCGGCGCCGTAGCGCTTGATCACCTCGTCGATAATGATCATCGCGCGCCTCTCAGCAGCAAAACGATAAACAGGATGCCGCCGATAAACTCGATGATGATCGACAAGGCCGTGTCGAGCCCGAAAACCCGCTCGAGCACCAATTGACCGCCGATAAGGGCAATGACAGCTAGCAAAGCAGCGGCTGGCAAGATCAGCATGTGCCGGTGGGACGGGATCATCAAATAAGCGAGATTGGCAACGAGCAACCCAAAGAAGGTGACGGGGCCGACCAAGGCGGTCGAAACCGACACTAAGATCGTCACCAGGATCAAAACGCCTGTTACGGCGCGCTGATGGTCGACGCCGAGAGAGATCGAAACCTCCCGCCCCAGCGCCAGGACATCGAAACGGTGTCGCCAGCGCCAACCGATCGCCGTTACGCCAAGCACCAAAATCGCGCTGATGGCTAACAAATCATTGTCAACCCGATTGAAGCTGGCGAAGAACCTGTCCTGCAGAATGGCGAATTCGTTTGGGTCGATCAGCCGCTGCATCAGGTTGCCCAGACTCCGGAATAGAACGCCGAACACGACGCCGACAAGCACCAGGAGGTGGAGGCCGCGCAGACCGCCTGAAAACAGAAAACGATAAAGTAGCAGCGCGAAAACGAGCATGATCGCTACTTCGGCCGCGAACCTGAAACGCGGATCCACGTCGACCAGCGCGCTGCTGCCGATGAAAAAAACGACCGATGTCTGAACCAGCAGATAGAGCGCGTCGAAGCCCATGATCGACGGGGTGAGGATTCGGTTTTGGGTGATGGTCTGAAACAGGACGGTCGACACAGCGATCGCGAAACCAACTAGGACCATCGCCACAACCTTGGTGCCGCGAAACGGCAGTACGAAGCCCCATTGTCCGTTGGCGCCGATCGTCATGAAGGCCGTGATCGACGCGGCAGCGCCAATCGCAAGGATCACGAGGACCGCCGCCGGATTGTCGTCCAACGCCCTAACCATCGCGTTGTCGCAAAAGCAGGTAGAGAAAGATGGCACTGCCGACCACACCGACCACGGTACCGATCGGGATCTCGTACGGCGCGCGGATTACCCGGCCGACAATGTCGCTAGCCAAGACCAATCCGGCACCCGATATGGCCACCCACGGGATCGAGCGCCGCAGATTATCGCCCATAATCAGACTAACGATGTTGGGCACGATTAGTCCCAGGAAGGGGATTACGCCAACACTGACCACGACGGTCGCGGTGACCAGCGCCACCACAATCAACCCCAAAGTCACGATGCGCCAATAGCCGAGACCTAGGTTGACCGCAACGTCGCGACCCAACCCGGCAATTGTGAAACGATCGGCGACGAGGCAGGCGACTAAAGTCAACGCGAACGCGATCCAGAGCAGTTCGTACCGTCCTTGGATGACACCGGAGAAATCGCCCGTAGTCCAAGCAGCCAGTGATTGAAGCAGATCGAAGCGATAAGCGAAAAACGTCGCTATCGCATCGATAACACCCGCCAGCATCAAACCCACCAAAGGCACGATCAAAGCCGAACGCAAGGGCAACCTTGAGAGGATCGCCAGAAACAGCCCCGTCCCTGCTAGTGCAAAAAGGGCCGCAACCAGCATCTTGCCGAAAACGGGGGCCGCTGGAGCCAAAAGCGTCATCGTCAGTAAGCCAAGGCTGGCGGATTCCACGGTGCCTACCGTTGATGGCTCGGCAAAGCGATTGCGCGCCAGCATTTGCATGATCATGCCCGCGACAGCCATGGATGCCCCGGCCAGCATCAACGCCAGTGTTCGCGGAACCCGGCTAACAAACAGCACGGTACGGACCCGGTCGCTTACTTCGCCGGATAGGATTGCGGACAGCGTTACGTCACTGACCCCCGTCAACAGACTGACGAAAGCAAGCACGGCGAGGACACCGCTCGCCGCAACGAGCGCCAACACCGACACGCTTCACCGAAGGCAGACTAAATCGACGATCCCACGCAGCTAGACTCAACTGCCCGAAGCGGCAAAGCGCTCGGCCACCTGATCGATTGCACTGCCAAGTGAAGTAATACCACCGCCGACAACGTACCAGGCCGTGGAATCGACATAGACCACGTTGCCTTCGCGCCATGCCGTGGTCTCGGCGACCAGCGGATTGTCGAGAACGGCGGCGGCAGCGGTTCCGCCTTGGCCGATGGCGGCATCGCGGTCGACAACGAATAGCCAGTCCGGGTCGGCTTCCAAGATGAACTCAAAGCCGATGGCTTCACCGTGGGTCGCGGCTTCGACATCCTCGATTGTGGGGGTCACGCCAAGATCGTCATGCAGCCATCCAAAACGCGAGCCTGGTCCATAGGCGGTGACGCGCCCCCCACTCGTCAACACGATTAGCGCATCACCCGCATTTGCCGCAGAATCGCGCAACGCTTCAACAGAACCGTTCAGATCGGAAACCAAGGTCTCTGCCTCGGCGTCATTGCCAGTGATCCGGCCCAGCGTCGCAACGTTTCTGGCGACACCGCCAACAAAGTCGTTTGCATCAATCGTAAGGTCGATTGTCGGTGCAATCTCCGACAATGCCGACAACTGCGGGGCCGAACGGGCGGCGACGATAATCAAGTCGGGTCGAAGCGCATTCAGGGCCTCGAAATCAGGCTCGAATAAGGAGCCCATTGTCGGTACCGCCCCGTCAGCATACTCCGACAAATAGTCAGGCATCGTTGCCGCTGGGACGCCTGCGACAGAAACGCCCAAACGATCAAGTATGTCGAGAGCCGCTAGGTCAAATGTGACGACGATCTCCGGATTCCGGGGAACCTCGACCTCACCCTGGGCGTGGCTAACGGTCACCGTCCCCTGCGCGGCAGCTGGGCCGGTAAACAGAATAATTGCGGCCAATGCTATGACAGCGGCGCTCGTAACCAACATCACGAACATCTTTTCGATAGCGATCATGCGATTAGGCCGAGCTACGGCCGCACTTCTTGGTCGGGGCATGGCTGGAATCCCTCGTCGTTGATTGAACGGCAAATTGACGAGGCACGATCGTTTGGTGAGGCCGACGATCTGATGCCATCGGACTGTAGCCTGCTGCCTAGAAGCTCGCGCCGCTCGAATAGCTACTAAGCCATCGAGGCGCCCTTAGTATTGCGAATGGTTCTCACATGCAACACGAATCAGTGATCGCGCCCCGAAAACTGTCGATATCGCCGGCCGCCAGTTTCGCGCAAATCACAATCAGCGTGAAAAGCAGCGTGGCCCCGATCCGCAACCACAGCGCGAGCATCTCCGGGTTCACAGGCCTGACTAACGACGAAGGCGCCTTGCTAATCGATCGGTCGAACGGCTCAGCGGCTACTGCGACTCCGCTCCGGTTGCCGCCCCAAGCTGCTCAAACAAGTCTCGAAACGCCCCTCTCGCGTCGCCCTGATGGCGAGCCCGGCGGGCGTCTTCAAGATTGGACGTGTCGCCCCCCACGACGATCAGCCCGACCATGCCCATCGTGTAGTGTGGAGAGCAGACATAGCCGTAAATGCCAGGGATCGTAAACTCGATGGTGAGTTCTTCGTCGATGGCACCGTTCCAGGATTCTGCGCCCTCGGGCAACATGCCGCGCCAGGAGGCGGAGTTGTGTCCAGGATCCGTTGCAATGAACGTAACCGTGTCGCCCGGCTCAATGAAGAGCAGCGCGGGTTCGAAAACGTTCGGATGATCGCTGTTATTCGATGCCGCGTTCAGCATCAGAACCTGATGGTTTTCGGCAAACGCTTGCGATGCCAACGCGAGGGTGATGAGGAGAGCTTTAATGAGCGTACGCATGAACGAGCAGGTCTTCCCTTGGTCCAGTGGTGATTTCGATGTCTACGCCGTAAGTCTCGGCAATTGCGACGCTGCGCAGCACCTCGTGCGGCGGCCCTTCAGCCAAGACCCGACCATTGCCGATCAAGATGAGATGGTCGGCAAAGCGCGCTGCGAGGTTCAGATCGTGAAGTGCGATGATGCCGACCGCGCCGCGTTCGGCGACAGCTCCCTTGATACGGTCCAGAAAGTCCAGTTGGTGCCTAAGGTCGAGGGCCGAAGTCGGCTCGTCGAATAGGTACACGTCCGAGCGGCGGATGAGCGCCTGAATAACGGAGACCATTTGCGACTGGCCGCCGGACAACTCGCTGACATAGGCCTCCGATAGGTGACCGATGCCACCCTCGTGCAGCGCATGGCCGACTGCCTCTAGGTCTTCACCGCTCATGCGCCAGCCCTTGAGTTGCTTGTGGGCCATCATGACAACGTCGAAGACCGTAAGCGCCGCGTTGGCGGCGAAGAATTGCGGCATGAAGCAAACTCGGTTCAGCCGCTCTTTGGCCCTCAGCGTTGCGAGATTGGTATCACCCAGCCAGACCTCGCCGGCAGACGGCTTCAACAGCCCTGCGATCAAGCGAAAAAGGGTGGATTTGCCCGCAGCGTTTGGCCCGATCAAAGCCGTCAATTGGCCCGCAAGCAGCGGCGCAAACCCCGTGCCATGCAGCACCCTGTGCTTGCCATAAGCGAAGGTGAGATCGCTGGCTCGAAGCGCGGTCACTGCCAGTGCCTCTTGCGCTGCGTCAGGATCAGGCTGAGGAAGAATGGAATGCCGATCAGCGAGGTGATCATTCCGATCGGATAGACGATGCCGGGCGTAATGGTCTTCGAAACAATCGATGTGCCTGAGAGGATAAGGGCCCCAGAAAGGGCGGAAAGCGGAAGAAAGCCACGCTGATCTTCTCCGACGATCATCCGGGCAATATGCGGCCCGACCAGACCGACGAAGGCGATGGCGCCAACGAAGGACACTGCAACGGCCGTGAGAAGCGAGACACCAGCCAATACGGCCAGACGCAGCGCATTGACGTTCACGCCAAGGGCGGCCGCCTTATCCTCACCCATTCGCAGCGAGGTCAGCGCCCAAGCGCGGCTCATGAAATACGGCATCACGATGAGCAAAACCGCAAAGCAAACAGCCACTTTGGGCCAGGTGGCGCGTGACAGGGAACCAAGCTGCCAGAAGACAAGCTGCGCCAGTTGAAGCTCCGAGGCGCCATACTGCAGCAGACCCAAAAGCGCATTGAAGGTGAACAGCATGGCGATGCCCACTAAGATCATCGCCTCGGGCGTCACACCACGAATGCGGGTGAAGGCGTATAAGCCGAGCGATGTCGCCATCGCCAAAACAAAAGCATTGACGGTGACGAATAACCCGCCGACGCCAGGAACGACCGAGATGCCAAGAACGATGGCCAGCGCTGCGCCGACGCTGGCCGCCGAAGACAAGCCTAGGGTAAAGGGGTCGGCCAGTGGGTTGTTCAAGATGGTCTGCATCTCAGCGCCCGCGACACCCAACATCGCGCCCACCGCCACAGCCATCAGGGCCACGGGAAGCCGTAAATCCCAAACGATGACGCGCTCTTGCGCGGTCGCCACTGAGGGATCAATGATCACCTGCAAGGTGCGCCATACGCTCAGGTCAAAGGGTCCGGACATCACATCGAGCACCACGGTCGCCGCCAAGACCAAACAGGCCACGATCACAAGCACGGTCCGGCGAAATAGCAGACGCCGATACCCACCAACGATGGCGTCCACGCCCTCTATGGGCGCGGTCGACCGATCCGTCATCAATTCGTCTCCGGAAGATCCCGCGTCCCGGTTGTTCCGGGCCGCGGGTTGATACTTCGTCAGTGCCTAATTCAGGCCGACCCAGAACTGCCCGGAGTAGTCAAAGGGCAAGAACTCGTCATGCAGTCGGGCGAAGGTTTCTTCCGGATCGAGGTCGGGGAACTCGTCGGGATAGAGCCACTTGGCGATCTGCTGAATGGCAATGAAGTGGTAGGGCGAGTTGTAGAACTGATGATAGATGGAATACATGTCGCCGTCTTGAACCGCACGAAGATCGCGGAAGCCGGGCCGGTCGGCCAACGCCTGCAGCCGTTCTGCATTGACCTCTGGATCGCCGTCATAGCCGAGCAGCGTTGCCGTCACCTCCGGTCTCGCTTCGGCCCAATTCGCGCCGGTGCCGATAATTACGTCCGGATCGGCGGCGACAATTCCTTCCATTGTAAGATCCACGGAGTAGGCGTTTGCGAGTGTGGAGGCATAGTTCACGCCGCCCGCTAGTTCCACGAAACGTCCGTAGTTATAGCTGCCAAACGACCAGCAGCAGAAATCCTGTTGCCAGCCGGCTGCATTTTCCAGAACTACCAGCGGGCGTTCGTCGGCTGGTATTGAATCGATGATATTGGTCACCCGACGCATCTCAGCGATGTAGAAATCGATGAACTCGGCCGCGTTCGCCTCCTCGCCCAACAGCCTGCCTAGGATCAGGAGCGACGGAACCGTGTTCTCAGTGGCATTTCGGCGAAAATCGACAAAAACGACCGGCACCCCAGCTGCGTCGAGCCGTTCCAATAGGCCGTTTTGCTCGGCATTGAACAGGCTACCAACCTCCATCAAAACGAGATCGGCATCGGCTTCCAGGATGGCCTCGATACTGAAATCGCCGGCCAGCGGGTTGCCGAAATTGATCATGCGCTCGGCGTCTTCCGGGTAGGTCTCCGCAAAACGGCGATAGGCATCCGGGTCGAACTGAACAAGATCATCGCGCCAGCCGATGATGTGCTCGAAGGGGTTGCCTTCGGAGATCGGGGTGATTGCGTACATCATCCGCCCCTCGCCCAGAACGATTCGCTCCGGCTGGTCGGGCAATGTGACTTGGCGCCCCGCAATGTCAGTCAGTGTTAGAGCTTCGGCATTCGCGCCAATGGAGCTCGCAAACAGAACCGCGCCAGCTGCGATGGCCATGGCGATACCGCTTGACTTCATAAGGAAGGTCATAGTCCAGTCTCCGTGAGTAGATACCCGAAAGCGCAAAAACCTGCCCTTCCGGTTGAATCCTTCGGGGGCATCAGCGCATCTATCGGCCGGGGCATCGCGGTTAATCCGTCAATCCCGGCCGCAGCTCGGTTCAGTGGTAACTCTCGCCGGCCTGGGTCCAACCTTGGTCAGCAATCATATGGCGTGCAGATGGTCCGGCTCTTTCATGCACCAAACCAATTGCCGCCATTTGCCTTCGCTTTGTCTGGCACCAACCGACAAGGGAACGTGCCGATAGACGTTGACTCGCAACAACACGCGTTGCCAGTCAATTGCGAATGGCTCGCATTTTCAGCATTGACCTTGTGTGAGGTCAAGGGCTAATTGGCGGTTGGCTTTGCAAGGCGCATAGCAGGCTGGAACTGGAATGAGGGGCGCTCGCCCTTTCTGAACGTCGGTACCATCGGGGGACGCAATGACACACCAGCAAAGTGGTCAGAAACTCAGCACTGAGGGCATTGAGGACACCATGTCGCGGCCGGGCCTTCCGGCACGGATGGTCCAGCGGCTGGTCGAGGGAGCGGAAGGTCTCAACCTCAGATATTCGAGT
>JBCCER010000144.1:0-11230 GCA_039030175.1 Pseudomonadota bacterium | reverse complement strand
TATGCGGTGCCGCCAAAGCCCGAAACCTATGGCCGAACGGAAGAAATTGTCGGCAGTTGGTTCAAAGCGCGGGGCAATCGCGATCGAATCATCTTAGCCACGAAGGCGGTAGGCCCGATCCCGGCGCCTTGGATTCGCGGGGGCAAGGCACGGCTTGACGAGAAGAACATCTTTGAGGCCGTCGAGGGCAGCCTCAAGCGGTTGCAGACCGATTACATCGATCTTTACCAAACCCACTGGCCCAGCCGCACGGTGAACAAGTTCGGTCAACTGGGATTCGTGGAACCGGGCGATGAAGATTTCATTCATCCCGGCGAAACCCTGGCGGTGCTTGGCAAGCTGGTCGCGCAGGGCAAAGTCCGTCATATCGGTGTCAGCAACGAATCCGCCTGGGGCGTGATGACCCATCTGGCCGAGGCTGAGCGCCAAGGCCTGCCGCGCATCGTCTCAATTCAAAACGCCTATAACCTGTTGAACCGATCCTTCGAGGTAGGCCTCAGCGAGACTGCAATCCGGGAACAGGTGGGGCTGCTGGCCTATGCACCCCTGGCGGCGGGCGCGCTGTCGGGCAAGTATCTGGATGGCGCGGTTCCGCCCGGAACGCGCCGCGCTGTCGATGGCCGCAAGTCGCGTTACGATACGCCGAACGCAGATCTGGCGGTGAAGGAGTATATCGCCATTGCCACGCGCCATGGGCTTGACCCGTGCCAGATGGCACTTGCTTACGTGAACAGCCGGCCGTTCCTGACCTCGAACATCATTGGCGCAACGTCGATGACGCAGTTGAAGACCGACATCGGCTCCATCGATCTGACGTTGAGTGAGGAAGTTCTGGCGGAGATCGAGGAAACGCACCACCGATACACGATCCCCTGCCCGTAAAGGCGCATGCACCGTCTGTTCGTCGCCATCGAGATCCCAGAGGCAATCCGGCTGAGCCTCTCGCTGCTTCAGGCCGGGGTGCCCGGCGCCCGCTGGGTCAATCCGGATAATTTTCATCTCACGCTGCGCTTCATCGGTGAGGTGCCAGGACCGTCGGTTGAGACCGTCGCTCTTGAACTGGACCGCGTGACTGCGCCTGAGCACGATATCACGCTTGAGGGCGTTGGCAGCTTTGGCTCGGCCCGCACAAAGTCAGTGCTATGGGCCGGCATCCGGCAATCCGAGCCACTGAATTTCCTACGCAACAAGGTGGACCGTGGCGTTGTGACGGCTGGCTTCGGACCTGACGACAGAAAATTCTCGCCCCATGTCACACTGGCCTACGCAAAGAGGGCGCCGGCCAATCGCGTCACAGATTGGCTGACCGACCACGCGCTTTTTCGAAGCGCGTCCATCCGGGTGTCCCAATTTGTGCTGATGGAGAGCAGATTGGGCGGTGAAGGCGCCATCTATAGCGAGATTGCAAGGTTTGACGTCGAGAGCCGTTGACCGCGTTCACCAAAAATTTCCGCGATAGCGACGGTAATCGGCGAGCGCCGCGTTATATTGGCTGTTGGTATCGACGTTCATAGTTCGAAGCGGCCCATGGCCATTTGGAAGCAAATCTTGATTGTTCTCGTGCTGGCCGTGATTGGGGCGGTTGGCTGGATGCAGTTTGGCCGCCAGGCTGGGGGATCGTCCGACGAGGGCGGCCCCATGAGGCGCGGCTCTTCGGCTGCCTATGTCGTAACGGCGCCCGCCCTGGCTGAGGTCAGCGGCTCGCGGCTGCGGGCGGTCGGCACGGCCGAGGCGCGCCAAACGGTCAGCCTATATCCGGAAATCTCAGGCCAGGTGACCGCCGTCTATTTCGGGTCCGGCGAAGTGGTGACCGAGGGCAGTCCGCTGGTGCAACTCGACGATGCCGACCAGCAGCTTGCGGTCGAGGCGGCCTCAATCATGGCGGCCGATGCCGAGGCGACGGTCGAACGCTATAGCCAGTTGGTCGGCAATGGCGCCGTGTCGACCGTGGTTATGGCGGAAGCGACAACCTCGTTAGATGCCGCGCGGAACGAACTGGCGCGCGCGCATTTGGAGCTGGACCGCCGTACGATCTTGGCGCCAATCTCGGGCCAGGTCGGTATCGTTGACCTCGAACCCGGCGACCGGGTTACGACCGATACGCTGATCACAAGGATCGACGATAGCGCCACCCTGATCGTCGATTTCACCGTGCCAGAGCGGTATGCTGGGCAGGTCTATGACGGTCAGCCAATTAGCGCAACGACCAGTGCCTTTCCTGACCTGTCGTTCGAAGGCGAGGTGACGGCACTGGACAGCAGGCTCGATCCGGCGAGCCGGACGCTGACGGTCCGCGCGGAAATTGACAATGATGGTAGGCTGCGGCCCGGCCTCGCGTTTGCCGTCGAGCTCACTTTCGAAGGCGAGACCTATCCAGCTGTCGAGGATATCGCGGTGCAATGGGACCGTGGCGGCTCCTACGTTTGGACGATTGAAGACGATGTAGCCGTCCGCCTGCCAGTCGACATCGTCGAACGCCGCGGCGGCATTGTTTTGCTCGAAGGCGACTTGGAGGTCGGTGACGAGGTCGTTGTGGCCGGTAGCCAGCGCCTGTCGGACGGTAGCGATGTGACGCTTACCCCGCCGGACCAAAACAGGCCGGCGTCAAGGCCCGCTGGGGCGGGGGGATGAGCGCAAGCTTCAAAGACCTTCCGGCCCTATGCGTCCGCCGGCCCGTGCTGGCGGTCGTCCTCAATTTGCTGATCGTTATCGCCGGCGCGGCGGCATTGATGGGCGTGGAGATCCGCGAGTTGCCGGATGTCGATCGGCCGGTCGTCAGCGTCAACACGACCTATAGCGGTGCGGCGCCGGAGACCATCGATGCCGAGGTTACGAGCCTCGTTGAAGGGGCCGTAGCGCGCGTGTCGGGCGTGGAATCCATTTCTTCATCGTCTTCGACGGGCTCCAGCCGGGTCACGATAGAATTTTCACCGGACTCCGACCTGCAGGCGGTCGCAAACGATGTGCGCGACGCCGTCGCCACCATCCAACGCCGGCTTCCGGACGGTGCGGACGCACCCATCGTGGTCAAGGCCGACGCAGACGCCAGCCCGATCATCCGATTGGCCGTGGCGACGGATACCCTACCGGTGGATCAGCTTAGCCGGCTTGTGGACACGGTGATTGTCGATCGTCTGGCCGCCGTTGACGGCGTCGCCGACGTCACCAGTTACGGCATTCGAAATCCGATCTTCTCGATCACCATCGATCCCGTGGCGATGGCGAGCCGCAACATCTCGCTGGCTCAGCTCGACCAGGCCCTGTCGCAGGCCGCGGTCGACCTTCCCGCCGGCACGCTGGTGACTGCGAACCGCGAGATCCTGGTGCGTGCCGACGCCACCGCCACGACCGAGGACTCGATCGCGGACCTTTGGATCGATGGCGCCAGTCGTGTCGGCGACGTGGCGACAGTGGTTTTGCGGCCGGAGGTAGGCGGTTCGGTCACGCGCCATAATGGTCAGCGCTCGATCGGGCTGGGCATTGTGCGCCAGCCCAGCTCGGATACCATCGCCATTTCCGATGCCGTGAACCGGGTGATTGCCGGCCTCAATGAAGACTTGCCGGGTGTCACGATCACCAATCTGGCCGATGACGCGGTCTTTATCCGTGGTGCCATCAGCGAGGTCTCGATCAGTTTGATGATCGCGACCGCGATCGTCATCAGCGTGGTGTTCCTGTTCCTCGGCTCGGGTCCCGCGACCCTGGTACCTGCGGTGACAGTGCCAATCGCAATTATCGGCACGATTGCGATGATCTGGCTGCTAGGCTTTTCGATCAATTTGCTGACGCTGCTGGCCCTGGTTCTCGCCACTGGTCTTGTCGTGGACGACGCCATCGTTGTTCTGGAGAGCATCGATCGCCGTCGCGCTGAAGGAATGGGGCCCCGCGCCGCTGCCGTACTGGGCACGCGACAGGTGTTCTTTGCCGTGTTGGCCACGACGGCGACCCTGGCGGCCGTGTTCGTGCCGCTGTCATTCTTGCCGGGCACCGCAGGCGCCTTGTTCGGCGAATTTGGGTATGTGCTGGCCATCGCGGTGGTCATCTCGTCCTTCGTGGCGCTGACCCTTTGCCCCATGATGGCCTCGCGCCTGGGTACCGGTGCAGCGACTGGGTCTGGCGGCTTTGCGCGAATGATGGCGGCGATTGGACGGCCGCCCGCGCGGCTCTACCGCTTCGTTCTGCACGGCTGCCTGCAAGCACCCCTGGTGGTTGTTGCGCTCGCCATCGGGTTTGCCGTGTTTGCTTGGGGGGTCTTTCAGACCTTGCCGCAGCAGTTGGTTCCTCAAGAGGACCGGGGCCGCATGTTTGTGGTCGTCTCAGCACCAAACAGCGCCAGCTTCGAATATACCGAGCAGCAGATGCGCCAAGTCGAGGCGTTGGTTGAGCCACTCCTCGACAGCGGCCTTGCCACCGACATCTATTCGATCGCCGGCGCCGGCCGCTCGTCAGTCGGATTTCTAATCGTCACACTCGCCCCTTGGGACGAGCGCGACGTCGATCAGCAGCAGATCATGCGCGGCCTGATGCCCGAACTGTTGTCGCTGCCCGCCGTCACCGTCTTTATACGCAGCCCGAACAGCCTGGGCATTCGGGGCGGCGGCACGGGTCTCAGCTTCGCGCTGACTGGTACCGACTATGCCGTCATTGCCGATGCGGCCGACGATTTGGCTGAGGAGATGCGCGAGCGGTTGCCCGGACTGATCGACCCCTCGGTCGGCTATGACGCTAGCCAGCCGCAATATGACGTGATTGCCGATCGCGAAGCGGCGGCGGCGCTGGGCGTATCGATCGACAGCATTGCCGAGGCCATGTTGACCGTTCTCGACGGCCGGGATATCGCCGAGATCTATGATGGGGACACGGCAATTCCGATCCGTGTCGAGGCGCCCGCCGGGTCCATCGACGACCCCAACGATTTAGAAAACCTCTACGTCCCGGCTGCTGACGGCAGGGCAGTGCCGCTGTCCTCGATCATCAACATTGTCGAAACCTCTATCGCAACCTCCTTGCCGCGCGAAGGGCAGCGCCGCGCGGTGCCAGTTTCCGCCAGCTTGGCTGAAGGTTACCCGTTGGGAACGGCTGTCGACGACCTGGAAGCACTCGCGGCAGAGGTTTTGCCGCCGGGCATCGGCATCATCATGCTGGGCGATGCAGCGGCACTGGAGCAGACATCCTCCGGCACATTGATCACCTTCGGCATCGCGTTACTGGTCGTTTTGCTGGTTTTGGCCGCGCAGTTCGAGAGCTTCGTGGCCGCGATGATCATCATCATCACCGTGCCCCTTGGCCTAGGCGCCGCCGTGATGGCAATCGCGCTGTCGGGCGGATCGATCAACATCTATAGCCAGATCGGCCTGGTAATGATCGTCGGGCTGATGGCCAAGAACGGCATTTTGATCGTCGAGTTCGCCGGGCAATTGCGCGATCAGGGACGCACTGTGCGCGATGCGATTGAACGGGCGTGCTGGATCCGGCTGCGGCCGGTGATGATGACGATGGTTTCGACGGTATTTGCCGGATTGCCGCTCGTTCTCGCTGACGGCCCCGGTGCTGAGGCCCGCTCCGCGCTCGGCTGGATCGTGGTGGGTGGCCTTGGTTTTGCTACCCTGTTCACGCTGTTCGTGACGCCGGTCGCGTATCTATTGCTGGCCGGTCTATCCAAACCGCGCAGTGACGAGGCGCGGAGATTGCAGGCCGAATTCGAGGCTGCGGGCCGTTCGGTTCAGGATGAACAGGCGGCGCCTGCGGAATGACGGGGGCCCTTCTTCTGTTGTGATCGCCTGCTGGTTCGTCAGGGAACGGCAAAGATGTCGAAATGGATGCGGTCGCCCATCTTGTCCTCGGTCAACAGTTCGCCCTGATAGTCCGACCGCTCGCCGTGGTCATGAACCCGGTACCCCAGATCGGTGAGATAGCGGTAGAACCGGCGACGATGATCCATATCCGTGTGGCGATTGATCTCTAGGCTGAGGTAGGGCCGGTTTGCCTCCAGAAGGCCCTGAATAGCGCGCGCAACGGTAAAGTCGTGACCCTCGGTGTCTATTTTCACGTAGCGAATACGGCCGTCGACCTCAGGATGGTGTCGCGCGATGTACCGTTCCAAGTTGATGCAATGCACGGGCATCTTGAAGAAGTGGGCGTGTTTGCGCGCAGGGACATCTTTGTGATAGCCGCCATTGCAGTAGCCAGGGTCGGAGTAGTTGAACACCACGTCGGCATCCTTGTCCGATGCGGCGGCCATCACTGGTATGATCCGAGTCGAGGAAACGTTGAGCGCGACGTTGGCGAGTAGAATCTTGAAGACGTGGGGGTTCGGCTCCAACGCCAGAACGAGCCCCTCTCGACCGACGGCCAACCCCATGGGAATTGTCGTGTCCCCGCTATGGGCGCCGATGTCGATTGCGACGTCGCCGGGATTTAGAAACGCGCGCAGCCTGTCGATCTCCTCGTCTTTGTAGTGCGGTAGTTCCGCCTTTGGATGCCGCCACATGGCGTAATCGACCCGGCCATATTTGGGCAGATCCATCGGAACGATGTCATAGCCATACTCGCGAGGTCTGGGCTTCAGACCGACTGCATAGAAGAGTTCTTTTGCCTTCACATTTCTCTCCTATGGTTGAGCGTGCAAGATACTCCAGCGGCGTTCGAAAATAGCCGCTTGGTCGGAGCCGAAAACGGCTGCGGCTGCGGCACGCCAATTCAGGCGAACTTACATACGCGGGCGCGTCCTATCCAGTCGTTAAGAACGTCGCGGTGCGGTTGGAGAAAGTGGGGCTTGCTGAGAGACCAGCGGACCGTTCAGCGCGGTCCCAGCCCCATGGCTTGGCGCATAAAAAAGCGTTTTAGCGGCGGCAATCGGCCGACCATCTCTAGCCCCAATCCTCGCGCCGCCCGGATCGGCAAGACACGATTGGAAAACAGCCTGTTAAGGACATCCGTCGTGGCCAGCATGGCAGAGTTATCGGGTCGACGCCGTCTTTGATAACTCGCCAGCAGTTGTGGGTCGCCAAGGTCCAGGCCGAGGCGCGCGCGGTCGACGAGCAGTTCGGAGAGCAGCGCAACGTCGCGAAGGCCTAGATTAAGGCCCTGACCGGCAATCGGGTGGATCGCATGGGCGGCCTCGCCGATCAGCGCCATTCTGGTGTCGGTGTATCGCCTTGCGTGCAAAACGCCCAGCGGATAGCGAAAGCGTTTGCCGAGCAACCGCGCCTTGCCGAGATAGTCGCCCATACGCTCGTTGAGCGCTGCATTGAAGTCAGACACGGGGGCGTTGAGGAAATAGTCCGCGCGGGTCGGCCGCTCGGTCCAGACGATCGATGATCGGTGATCCACGCCTTTCCCGCGCGGTTTGGGCGCGTCCGTCATCGGCAGCACGGCAAATGGGCCCTCGGGCATGAAATGCTCGAGCGCCAGGCCATTGTGCGGCTTGGCATGGGCGATGGTGCAGACGATGGCGTATTGGTTGTAGCGCCAGCGGCGAAGGCCGATGGAAGCATCCTGGCGCACCATGGACCCGCGACCATCAGCGCCGATAACGATCTCAGCCTTGATCTTCCGGCCATCCGCGAGTGTGGCAGTGACGATTTCCGCAGAGCGGTCCAATGCTGTCACGGTGGCGGGCGCCAAATGGGTCACTGATTCCAATTCGTCGAGAGCGGCGAACTGCGCCAATCGGATCAGCCGGTTGTCGACGATGTGACCGAACGGTTGACCATTGGACTCCGCCTCCATCTCGCGATGGTCGAAATGCAAAAACAAGGGTTGCCGGTCGTCGGCGATCCTGATGTCCAGGATCGGTTCGGCATCTGGCTCCAGGGCTGCCCAGAGTCCGGCCGCATCAAGTATCCGCCGAGATCCATAGGAAATGGCAGTGGTTCGGCCGTCATAAGGGACCGATGCCAGAGACTGACGGCTTTCACGATCTACGACGATGGTGTCGAGGCCGGCGCCGCCTAAGCGCGCCGCCAGTGTCAACCCTGCCAATCCGCCGCCGACGATCAGGGCTCGGCACTTTAGGGTCTCGTCAGCGCATTTTGTCAATCCGCTCTTCGAAGGTTTGGTCGTGGCCATAAGGTCGATTTTGGCCCTGGGCTTCTGATTGTCCAGAGACAAGACAGCACACCTAACTGCCCAAGAATACGGCAGATCGTTTCTGCTGCTCAATAATTAGGCAACTGAGCCTTTCGCATTCGTCTCATCCTTCGGAAATCAGCCGATTTGTGCGCTGCAACCAGATTGGCACGGTTCTTGAGTCAGTTTCATGACGAGGCCGCCGACGAGCGGCATCGACCCCCTGCCCGTTCCTCAATGGCGCAGGGCATGCGGGAAAGAACAAGGGACTGAGCAATGAAACTTGTGATGGCCATCATCAAGCCCTTCAAGCTCGACGAGGTACGCGAAGCGTTGACCTCTCGCGGCTTGCAGGGCTTGACGGTAAGCGAAGCCAAGGGCTTCGGCCGGCAAAAGGGGCAGACGGAGATTTATCGCGGCGCTGAGTACACGATCAGCTTCCTGCCCAAGGTGAAAATCGAGGTCGTGGTCGCCGACGACATGGTCGAGACGGCAGTCGAGACCATTCAACAGTCGGCCAATACCGGCCGCATTGGCGACGGCAAGATCTTTGTGCTGGACGTCGCCCAGGCGGTGCGCATTCGCACCGGCGAGAGCAACGCAGAGGCTTTGTAAATCGATGCAGACCAATAAGTTGAAAACGGCGGCGCTCATAGGCGTCGCCGCCGGGCTCGCGGGCCTGGCAATGATCGAGCCTTCGTTGGCTCAAGACACCGAAAACGCTGCCGAGGCCGCCGAGGTCGTGGCAGAAACCGTCGAAGCCGCGCCGCCGATGGGCGTGCCGGCAGAATCCGCATTCGTCTTCAACACCTTCTCATTCTTGATCACCGGCGCGCTGGTGATGTGGATGGCTGCCGGTTTCGCCATGCTGGAATCCGGCCTGGTGCGGACCAAGAACACGGCGGCGATTTGCCTGAAGAACATCTCGCTCTATTCGATTGCGGGCATCATGTACTATCTGATCGGCTACGATCTGATGTACACCGATGTCAGCGGCTACATCGGCAGCTTCTCGTTGTTCTACAACACGTCTGAGGCTGAGCTGGCGCTGCTGGGTGCCGAGGAGCCGACAGAAGAGATCGTCGCCGCCGCCGTATCCAACGGCTATGCAGTGATGTCCGATTGGTTCTTCCAGATGGTCTTCGTGGCTACTGCCGCGTCGATCGTCTCAGGCACCTTGGCCGAGCGTATCAAGTTCTGGCCGTTCATGGTCTTCGTGATCGTTCTGACCGGCATCATCTACCCGATCCAGGGTTCCTGGACCTGGGGCGGAGGCTGGCTGGCCGAAATGGGCTTCAGCGACTTCGCCGGATCGACCATCGTGCACTCTGTCGGCGGTTGGGCCGCTGTTGCCGGGGCCCTCATTCTTGGGGCCCGTCGCGGCAAGTACAACAAGAACGGTTCCGTCAACCCGATGCCGGGCGCGAACCTGCCGCTGGCGACGTTGGGCACGTTTATCCTGTGGCTCGGCTGGTTTGGCTTCAACGGCGGCTCGCAGCTCGCGCTGGGTTCGGCTTTTGATGCCATCGCCATGGCTGGCGTGTTCGTCAACACCAACCTGGCAGCGGCTGGAGGCGTGATCGGCGCGATAATCATGACCCAGATCATGTTCCGCAAGATCGACCTGACGTTTGTCTTGAACGGCGCCATCGCGGGCTTGGTCTCGATCACGGCGGGGCCGGACCTCACCAACCACTTCATGTCGATCATCATCGGCTTCATCGGCGGTGTGATCGTCGTCTTGGCGGTACCGATCATCGATCGTATGAAGATCGACGATGTCGTCGGCGCCATTCCGGCTCACCTCGTGGCCGGCATCTGGGGCACGCTGGCGGTTGGCATCTTCGGTGGTGGTGACCTGGGCGTCCAACTCATCGGCATCGTCGCGGTCGGCGCGTTCGTCCTGATTGCCAGCGCGATTGTCTGGCTGATCATCAAGGCCATTATCGGCCTGCGGGTCTCCGAAGAGGAAGAAGATCTCGGCCTCGACCGCGCGGAGCTTGGTATGGAGGCTTATCCGGAGTTTGGCCAAGGCTCCCAGCGAGCCTAGGCCCTCCCAGAGGCGAAACTGGCTGCGGCCAGGCTCGCCATCCTTTCAGCCCCGGGCGGGAGGCCGTCCGGGGCATTTTTTTGCCTGTTCGCGAGACGTTCGCGATCTGATCCCCGCTAGATTCCATCTAAGTACCGGCCAGCAACCTTTTGATTCCGATTTGTTCTCCTTTGACGGCTTCCTTGTGTCTGGGCTGCTGGGCGGGTATTTTGTGTCCGAGTCGACCAGAACGGAACTAGCGCATAGATGGCTGAGGCAGCGCCGATGGTGGCAGAGCGGCTGCAATTGCTGACGGATTATCCGTTCGCGCGGTTGCGGGCCCTGCTTGATGGCGTGACGCCGCCAAGAGACGTCGCCCAAGTCTCTATGTCCGTGGGTGAGCCACAAGACCCATGCCCCGACTTCGTCGCCGAAATTCTGGCTGAAAATGCGGGCGCTTGGAACCGCTACCCGCCTGTCGATGGCACCGATGCGTTTCGGGAGGCTTGCCTTGGCTGGTTGCAGCGGCGGTTTGGCACTGCCGCCGAAAACTTGTCGCCGAGCCAAGTCCTACCCCTCTCCGGCAGCCGCGAGGGGATCTTTCTTGCCGCCCAGGCACTTGTTCCGGCTCAGCGAAACGGGCAGCGCCCGGCAGTGTGCCTGCCCAACCCTTACTATGCAGGTTATGAAGGTGCGGCGGTGATGGCGGGGGCCGAGCCCATCTATCTCGACTGCACCGCGGAAAACGGCTTCTTGCCCGATTTGGATGCGTTGGAACCGGCGCTGCTGGACCGAACGGCCATGGTCTTCCTGTGCAGCCCGACCAATCCCCAAGGGGTGATGGTGCCGCGCGACTATCTTCGCCGCCTGATCGGACTGGCACGGCGCCACGGTTTCGTTCTGGCCGTCGACGAATGTTATGCCGAGATCTATACGCACGAAAAGCCGGTCGGTGCGGTGGAGGCCGCGGAAGGCGATCTGACCGGACTGCTGCTGTTTCACACCCTCTCCAAGCGGTCGAATGCGGCTGGCCTGCGGGCCGGTTTCGTGGTCGGGGACCCGGCCTTGATCGAACCGCAACGTCGGCTTCGTTCCTATTCCGCCGCCAGTATGCCATTGCCGATTCAGGCT
>JBCCER010000143.1:0-11339 GCA_039030175.1 Pseudomonadota bacterium | reverse complement strand
GCTTGCCGGCAAACCTCCCGGTCCTCGACCGAGAGTACTGGCTGTCCATCGGGGCGGCGCATAAGAGGTGGCAATTTCATCGCCGGGCAAAGCTAATGCCTCGGCCGTAATTGGCGAAGGCGAAATCGGCGACCGGTTCCGTCAATCGGCCCTGCCTGCTCGTCTCACCGGAACTGGATATCTCTTGACGACCCCAGCAACGGCGTTGCACGACAGAGAGGTAAGCAAGCGCTAAGCCCCATGAGCAAGACCAAAAACCCAACCATTCGCGACATCGCGCGCATTGCCGGCGTGTCGACAGCCACGGTTTCGCGCGCGTTCGCAAAACCCGGGCAGGTTGCGGAACCTACCCGGCAGCGCGTCCTGGATCTGGCTGAGCGCCTCGGCTATCGGCTGAACATGCGGGCAGTGGATTTCCGCCATGGCCGGACCAATGCAATCATCGTTCTGGTCTCCGACATCGCCAACCCGTTCTATTCGGAGTTCTTCAAAGGCATCGAGGAGCGCGCGCGATCCGACGGCTACATCCTGCTGATCGGCGATACGGCCGGCGACGCCAAAAGCGAAGAAACCTATATCGGCATGCTGCTGACCGGCCGAGCCGATGGACTGATCATCAATACCGGCTTTTGTCCCGAAAGCCTTGCCGAACCGTTTGCCCGCTCGCCTTCGACCATGTTGCCGCCGGTCGTTTCCTGCGCCGATCTCGATGGGCTGGACGTACCGACAGTCCAAATCGACAATTACCGCTCTTCCCAACTCGCCGCAGAACATCTTCTGGGACTTGGTCATCACCGGATGGCTGTGATCTGCGGGCCCTTGTCGATACGCGGGTTTGCGGACCGGCTGGCTGGATTCGCCGACCTTACCCAACGCGCCGGCCGCCCGATTCCCGACGATCTTATCGTGACGGGCGGTATGACGATGGAGTCCGCCCGGGCTCTAACGACCAGCTTGATGACGCGCGAAGATCGGCCAACGGCTATTTTTGCCCATAGCGACGAAATGGCGATGGGCGCGCTTCACGCGCTCCGCAACTTAGGCCTTAGGGTGCCGGAAGATGTTTCGGTCGTTGGCTACGACGATATGAATTACGCCAAGGTCGTGACGCCATCCTTAACCACCGTCCATCTTCCCAGGCGGCTGTGGGGGGCGACGGCGTGCCAGCAGCTTCTCTTGCAGATCTCGTCCGGCGATCACGCTCTGCCGAATATCGACATGCCAACCGAGCTGATCGTTCGCCAAACCACGGCACCGCCGCCCCGCTAATCCGAGAAGCAATTGGGGGCTAGCGCATCCCTGCCTCGCCCTCGGCATGCAGCTTAGGCCCTTTGACTTCGATTTTCTCGCGGGCCTGATCCACCGGCGCGTTCGGCGCATCGTCGATGTTCGCCCAGCGACCGACGGGATTGACGGCCCATTTCGCGGCGTTCTTCAGCACGCGCTTGACCCCATCGTGCCAATAGATCGGATAGGTCTCATGACCGGGGCCGAAATAGAAGATTTTGCCGGCGCCGCGTTTGAAGGTGAGCCCGGAACGAAAAACGTCGCCGCCCTCGTACCACGACACAAAAACCGTCTCGTCAGGTTCGGCCACGGTGAACGGCTCGCCATACATCTCCGAATTTGGGATCTCCAGGCACGGGCCAATGCCCTGAGCGATCGGGTGATTGGGATTGCAGACCCAGACACGCTCGCGTTCGCCCGCCTCGCGCCAGCGGAGGGCGCAAGGCGCACCCGTGACCCGCCGGAAAATCTTGGAGAAATGGGCCGAGTGCAGGCAGACCAGCCCCATGCCCTGCCAGACATGGCCTAGAACGCGCTCGACGATAGCGTCGTCGACTTGTTGATGCGCCGCATGGCCCCACCAAAACAGCACGTCAGTGTTCGCCAGTACCTGCTCAGTTAGTCCGTGTTCGTCGTCTTGCAGAACTGCCGTTGAGGCGGTGATTTCGGAATCCTCGTTTAGGCCGGCGGCGATGCAAGTGTGCATCCCGTCGGGGTAGATGGACGCAACGGTTTTGTTGGTTCGCTCATGGACGTTCTCGCCCCAGACAAGCGCGCGAATGGTCATTCTGATCCTCGTTGGAGATATTGGCGCCGCACTTTAGTGCCAATGGGACACAAAACGCAAAAGCCAAAAGGTAACCGTTTACATCGGCAATGTAACCGGATACATTGGACGGAATGACGGAGGCCTATCAGGCTGCCGCGCGACCAATCGAGCAAGAAGTGCCGTTTTCCGGCACGCCCAGAAACGCTCGGCCCAAAGGGAGGAAAAAGCAGGATGACGAAACATCGAATTGGTCTGGTACTGGCCGCGACCGCCCTGTCCGGGTCCATCAGCATCGCTGCGATGGCCCAAACGGAGATCGAAATCTGGGTCGGTGGCGAACCGGGGACGGCAAACGTCTATGACGATCTCGCGGCGGCCTATATGGCGGCCAATCCCGATGTTCAGATCAATGTCACCAAGGTCGGCTCCGATCTCTTCAATCCGGTGCTCGTGCCCTCCCTGTCCGGCGGCGAAGGGCCGGACGTGTTCATGTATGGCACGGGCCCGGGCCAGCCGGCCGCGATCATCAATGGCGGTCTGGTTGCCGACCTGACGCCGTATTATCGCGACTATGGCTGGGACCCTCTGATCCCCGACTCGATCGAGAGCACAACGTCGTCGGACGGTCGGCTTTGGGCCGTCGGCAATGAAGTCGAAAACACGGCCATGTTCTATAACCAGGCTATCTTCGACCAGCTTGGCCTTAGCGTGCCTGAGACTTGGTCCGACTTCGAATCCACGGTCGCGGCATTGATCGAGGCGGGCTACGAGACACCCATCGGCTTGGGCGCCGCCGACCGCTGGCCGATCTCACACTGGCAATCCATGCTGTTCGGCCGCTTTGCCTCGCCGGCGGGCGTCGATGAAGTGATGTTCGGCGACGGTGCCTGGACCGAGCAGGCCTTCGTGGACGCCTCAGCCCTGCTGCAGGAGATGACAGAAGAGGGCTATTTCGGCCCCAATCCGGTCGCCAACGGCTATGCCGAAATCATGGACGCCTTTTGGGCGGGCGACATTCCGATGACCTTTACCGGCCCCTGGATCGTACCCGGCGCAGTCGAATCGCTAGGTGACGGACTTGCCGATTTTGGCACATTCCAGCTGCCACCGATGGCCGATGGCCAGGCAATTCATCCGACGGAAGACATCGGCTCAGGCTTTTACGTGAACGCCAACAGCGAGCATCTGGATCTTTCTGCCGACATCCTCAACTTCTTTTTCTTCAATGACGACAGCCGCCTGATGCTGCTGAACAACGGCACTATCCCCATCGGCTCGCTAACCGAGCTGCTGCCGGATAGCACCCTGCCGGCGATCACGGCGGACCTGCGCGCGCAGATCGACTCCTATCGAGAAAACGGCACGATCCACGCGTTCCTAGACACGGTCACCCCCGCCAGCATGACCAATGTCACCTATGACGGGCTGCAGGCCATCATGCTGGGCGTGATGACGCCCGAGCAATTCGTTGAGGCCATCCAGGCGGAATGGGAAATCGCCAAAGCCGACGGCGCGATCCTGATGCCAGGCGGCGTGGCGGACAACTGATCGCCGTTCGCTGAGCGTCGCCCCATGGCCGCCACCTCACGGCGCTGGTCGCCAGGTCGCCGCAAGCGGCAGGCCTGGCTGACCGCCGGGCTGTTCCTACTGCCCGCGATCGCGCTTTATCTCGTCTTTGCCTTCATCCCGACCATCGAGGTCTTCGAATACTCGTTGACCCGGTGGGACGGCATCAGCCCGAACCGCGAATGGGTGGGGTTGGGCAACTACGACAGGCTGTTCGGCGACCGAATCTTCTGGGAGGCGTTTTTCAACACGGTCGAATGGACAGCGATCATCGTTGTGATCAATGTCGGGCTTGGCGTCGTGCTCGCGGCCGTCTTGGCGCGCAAGATCAAGGGCCGGATCTTTTTCCAAACCTGCATGTTCATTCCGGTTATCCAGGCGCCGATTACGACCGCGATCATCTGGCGCTGGATGTATCAACCAAACGGCGCGATCAACGAGGGGCTAAGTGCGATTGGGCTTGGCTTTCTCACCACACCATGGCTGGGCGACCTGACCACCGCCTTGCCCGCGTTGGCGATTGCCCATTCCTGGTCGACGTTGGGTCTGTCCATCGTGATCTTTCTGGCCGGTCTACAGGCGGTCGATGACGAGCTTTACGACGCGGCGAAGATCGACGGCGCAACGCCAATCCAGGCCTTCTGGTACATCACGTTGCCGGCGTTACGTCCGGTTACTGCCGTGGTGTTCGTGCTGACAGCGACCGCCGCGTTCAAGGCGTTCGATCTGATCTGGGGCACCACGCAGGGCGGGCCGATCAGGGCTACCGAGATCTTGGCGACCTACATGTACAAGCGCGGAGTACTGGAGAACAATTACGGCTATGGCTCGGCGGTGGCGGTGGCCCTGCTGGTCATCGTCACGCTCGCCATGGCGGTCTACCTCTACATGCAAGCGCGGCGCGACGACTGAGCCATGGCCAGAAAACCTCTCGTCTACACGCTGTTGACACTGATCTCGCTGTTGATGTTGGCGCCCTTGTTGATGACGGCGTTCACCTCGCTGAAGCCGGCAGAAGAGCTGGTTTCTCCCCCTTGGGTGCCGCCGTTGGCGCCGACGTTCCAGCATTTTATCTCGACATGGGTCGACGCCAATTTCGATACCTACTTCTTAAACAGCGTGATCATCTCGACCGTCGATGCGCTGGTCATGATTGTGATCGCATCGGCAGCCGCCTACGCGCTGACATTCCTGAAATTCCCAGGAAAGCCCATCATCTATGCGCTGCTGCTGGCCGGCCTGATGATCCCGCCCACGGCGATCATCCTACCGCTCTATGTGACTGAGCAGCGGCTGGGATTGCTGAATACGCATCTCGGCGTGATCGTCGCCGATCTGGCGCTGGCCGTGCCGATCTTCATCTTCCTGATGTCCGCCTATTTCCGACGCATTCCAAAGGAGTTGCGCGATGCCGCCCGGGTGGACGGGGCGACCGAGATCCAGGTCTATTGGCGGGTCATACTGCCGATCTCAACGCCCGCCATCATTACAACAGGCCTTCTGGAATTCCTGTGGAGTTGGAATGACCTGCTGTTGCGGCTGTTGTTCCTAACGCAGGACAATCTGCGCACGCTGACCGTCGGAATGTTGTTTTTCCAAGGGACCCAGACCCGCGATATCAGTGGCCTGACCTCGGCCGCCATGATCATGGCGATCCCGATTATCATCATCTTCATCATCTTCCAGCGCCATTTCGTGCAAGGCATGACCCAGGGCGCCGTCAAGTAGAAGCCCGTTCATGACCAAGCCGACCGCCCTTTTGGCCCCGAGCTTTCGCACGCTCGACGAGCTGTTTCACCCAAGCGACTTGGAACGGCTGGGCGATCTCTGCAAACTCGTTTGGGCGATCGATGAACCCGTGCCGAAGGACGTCATCGACTCTACCTTGCTGGAGGCCGAGTTTGTCATCGCCACGGATCCGTGCTTTCACCAAATCGATCTGAATAACGCGTCGCAGCTACGAGCGTGCCTTGAGGTGGCCGGCAGTTTCCCACCATCGCTTGACTACGATGCCTGCTTTTCCCTTGGGGTCGAGGTCTTGAGTTGCGCCCCGGCCTTTCGACGACCGGTCGCCGAAATGACGCTGGGTTTCATGATTGCGGGCGCTCGAGGACTCGTTGGCGAACACGATGCATTTCGGCGCGGCGACGAAACCTGGCTTGGCGAGGACGAGCGGTTCGATTTTTCGCTCTATGGCGAAACGGTTGGTTTCGTCGGCTTTGGCTCCATTGCCCAGGAATGCAATCGGCTTCTGGCGGCGTTTGGATGCCGTGTTCTGGCTTTCGATCCCTGGCAAGACCCGGATGTCCTGGCCGAACGCGGCGTGACCGGCACCGATCTCGACCATCTGCTGTCCGAAAGCCGGTGCCTTGTAGTCGCGGCGTCGCCGACGGACGAAAACTACCACCTGATCGACGCCGCTGCGTTGTCGTCCATGCGACCGGGCTCGTTGCTGGTGCTGATCAGCCGGGCTCATCTGGTTGACTTCAAGGCACTTCACAAGGCCATTCAATCCAGGCGCATTCGCGCCGCGCTGGACGTTTTCCCGAGCGAACCCGTGGCGCCGGACGATCCCGTACGCGCGTTGCCGAACACGATCTTGTCGCCGCATAGAGCAGCTGCCGTCCATCATGGCCGGCGAGACATCGGCCGCATGGTCGTGGACGACATCGCCCTCATGCTAGCCGGCGAAGAACCCCAACACATGCAGCGTGCCGTCGATAGCCGAGTAAAACGCCGCGTAGGCGCTGTCAAGGTCGCTGCAGGCGCTCGCCGCTAGGATCTGCGTGACGGGTCCTTGGTCAGCCGCGAGCCTCGAGAAATCGGACGACTCCATCCAACGCGGTTCGGCATAGGTCTGCCTCACCGTCGGTCATCTCATGATCCGACAACCGTTCCTCGGTCGCCGGATCGACGGCGCCCAGGCACAAGCTAGCCGTCGCCAGGCCCAATCGACTGCCCATGGCCAGGAGAGGAGCGGTCTCTAGATCAAGCGCCAAAACACCAAGCTCGGCCAAACGCTCCCGCTCCGTCGCGATTTCCGGCCTTTCGTTCGGCAGCAACGGATACATGGTGCCGTAGTAGCTGTCGAAACTAGCGAACCGTCCCTGTCGAAGCGTCCTGCCGGTCGGCGGCGCGGAAGCCAAAGCCAAGACAAGTGCCTGGTGGGCCTTCGTGCTGTGACCTGGTGGCGTGAATGCGGACATACTGCCGTCCGGTGCGAGAGCAGAGTCAGCAACGAGCACATCGCCCAGCCCCGCCACGCCAATCGCCATGACATTATCGACCCTAACGAAGACGTCGACGCCGAGGGCAGCAAGCTCCCGCAGCGCCATTATCGGGCTGGAGGCGCCCACGCCGACGGCGGTCGCCGTCATTCTCCACCCCCGCCAAGAGCCGATCACGGTGGTAAAGCCACCAAGTTCCGGCAGGACTGTCGCGGCCTCAAGCCGATGGGCCAACAATTCGATCGCGGAGCGATTCCGAACCAGAATTGCAGCTTCGCCAACTTGATCTTTGGTACAGCCGACATGCCACGCTTGCCCGGTCACGCTAGCTGGCCATGTAGTCGTTGCCCAACGATGCCCAGTAGATCGACTTTCGACGACATGCCCCCTCCCCGTTCGCCTATTTGGGTCAAAGTTCGGCGGGAAGATGCGTGCCGCCGGACCGTTAGACAAACGGCAGGCACCTCGACGATGTCAAGGCAACTGTCTGCCGAGTGGGATCGTGACCTTCATGTCACCGTCTCTCGAGCTAGCAAACAGGTCGCAAGCCTCCACCGCGGTTTCCGAGCCGAAACGGTTCGTGACCATAGGATCGACGTTCCATTGGCGTGACGGTCGGATTTGCCACCTATCCGCCAGCCGCCAAACCCGTCGCATTGAAGCCACTCACTTCACAATTGGGGGAGGCGCTTTCCCAGCCCTCGACCCCGCACTAGGCTGGGACCGGATCGACCTCGGGGGTAATGCATGGCTGTCGACGTTTCGACTGAAATAGATATCGAGCGCCCGTGCGAAGACGTCTTTGCCTTCATCGCAGACCCGGACAACGCCCCCGCCTGGTATGTCAACATCAAGAGCGTTGAGTGGGTGACCACACCGCCAGCAGCGCTGGGCTCGCGCGTGGCGTTCGTGGCGCAGTTTCTCGGTCGACGGCTAGCCTATACGTACGAATTCGTCGAGTTCGTTCCCGGCGAGAAGCTGGTGATGCGCACCGCTCAAGGCCCGTTCCCGATGGAAACGAGCTACATTTTGACACCAACCAACTCCGGCGGAACGCGGATGACCCTGCGCAATCGAGGAACGCCATCCGGGTTTTCCACCCTTGTCGCCCCTTTCATGGCGAAAGCGATGCGACGGGCGAACCGGAAAGATCTTTCGGCACTCAAAGAGCTCCTAGAAAGCACAAGTTAGAGCGAGCGCGGCTGTCCATTCGCCGATTTGACTGTGATAGGGTCTCCAGAATTCACGGATCATGGAGCGGGCGATGATCAACTGGTCTCACGCGACGACAATCCTTTCAGCCGCCGCAATCGCGCTAATTTTGGCGACGGGCTCGGGTGTTGCTCAAAAAGCCCCAGCTCCGCCTGAAGACGTCAAACCAGGTGAGGAAGCTACCCCGCCTCCTGCGCCAAATCCTCCGCTTCCCGCTCCTCGACCCAACCCTTCGACGGACACCCCGACGACTGACCAGCCCGCCCCTGAACCCGCGCCCACAACGCCGACCGCCAACGCAGGAGACGCCGCCGCCATCGCGGCGAGCGCGCTTCAACAAACGGCGCCCCTGTTGCCGACCGGCTTCGCCGACGGGCTCGATACGTTTACCGCCGACCCGGCCAATGAAGGCGCAGCGCTGACGCTTGGCAACGCGATGCTGAGCCGGCGACAGCTGGCGCCTGCCGCTTGGATGTTCGCCAACGCCGTCGCCACAGCCCCCGATGATCCGGTTGCGCTGAACAATCTCGGCATGACCCTGGCCGAATTGGCACAGTCGGACCTGCCGAACCAGCAGGCAGAGCTATTGGATGCGGCCTTGAGGCTGTTCGATCAAGCGCGCCAGACCGACCCCAACACCGCTGCCTATCAGGCCAATTTCGGTCATACCGCGCGCTTAATGGAAGAGGCGGGTTTGGGCGGCCCCGGTCTTGCCGCTGCTCGCGAAGCATTGGAAACTGCCGTCACTTTACCTGACGCGCTGCCGCTGCACCGCCTGCACCTCGCCGAAGTTCTGGCGGCTGAGGGCGATCTTGGCGCGGCTTCAATGATCCTCGCCGATATCCATCGCGAAAACCCGATCGAACCCGCCTATCTGATCGGCGTCCAGGGTATCGGCGGCGGGACGGGCGGCCAAAGCCTGCCCGCACCCGATCGCAGCTATTGCAGCATCAACTACGACTGTCAGGCCACCTGTCCGCCCTCAATCATCGGGCGTATCCAAATCGTCAATTGCGAGATCGCGCAACAGGATGCGCAATTGGCCTGCCAGGCCGGCCAGCCCTATGCGCCCGGTTACAATTGCGACGAGGAATTTCCACAGTTCGGCATCCTGATTCCGGGCCTCAATGCCGGCTTTTCCGTGCGTACACCTTGGGGTGGCTTCGATGTCTTGCATCAAGGCGACCGCGTTGATTTCCGATGGACCTTTGGACCAGGCCTGCCCGGCGGTTTCCGACCGACCGTCAGCGGCGACGGTTCCTGGAACCCGTCCACGGGCCTGTCGACCGGCGATACGAGGGTCGGCATTACCTATAATGTGATGAACGGCAACACGGTTGGTGCCGAAGCCGGGCGTTATGGCCTGCCGCCAATCTTCGTGCGGGCCGAAGCCGATAGCGGCGGCAGCGAGTTAAGCGCCGGTGTCTATAACGGCACGGTCTGGTCTTACTAAAAGCCCTATTTCGCCGATGGTCAAAGGCCTCAGCCACATGACCTTCATAGTCAGCGACCTCGACAAGATGGAGGAGGTGCTGGTCGGCGTGCTCCACGCGCGCAAGGTGTATGACAGCGGCGACGCGACCTTCTCCGTGGCCCCAGAGCGATTTTTCCTTGTCGGCGATGACGATCTCTGGATCGCGATCATGGAAGGGGAGGCATTGCCGACCCGCACCTACAATCATCTCGCGTTCAAGATCGATGACGAGCAATTCGACGACTATTTAGCCCGTGTTCTCGCGCTTGGTCTGGAGGTCAAGCAGGGCCGATCCCGGATGGAGGGCGAAGGGCGATCGATCTATTTCTACGACCATGACAACCATTTGTTCGAGCTGCATACCGGCACGCTGCAAGAAAGATTGGCCCGCTATGCCCGGGCACAGGAACTGAAATGAGTGGCGCCAGAATCGCCGTGGAGGCCCGGCTTGCGAGCGCCCTGGACAGGCGCGACGAAGCCCCGAATATCGAACTCGCCGAGGAGCTCGCACAAACCCAAGACATGGCCGCGATTGCCGATCTCGCCCAAATCCTGGCAACCGGCAAGCAAGCCGCAAAAAGCGATGCGATTAAGGTGCTCTACGAGATTGGCGAGCGCGACCCCTCCCTAATCGCCGGGCATACCGATGCATTTCTTTGCCTGGCGGTTGGCGGCAACAATCGTCTGGTCTGGGGCGCATTGACGGCGCTGGCCTGCATTTGCCGCGTTGCACCCGAATTGATCGCGGACAATCTGGACACAATCCTAACCGCCGCCGACAAAGGGTCGGTCATCGCCAAAGATCAAGCGATGGTCGTGTTGGTTCTTCTGCTAGCCGACGAGCGTCACTCGGCCTCTGTGGCCCCTGTCCTGCTTGATCGGTTGGCGGCCAGCGCAATCAATCAATTGCCAATGTATGCCGAGAGGGCTGCGCCAGTAATTCCGACCGGAGAGAAATCGACATTCCGCAAGATTCTAGAGGCTCGCCTGAAAGACGAATTGCCGGCCAGCAAGAGAAAGCGGCTCGAAAAAGTCATGAAACGCCTTTGAGCGAAGTCAGATCCTAGCTGCCACCAAGCCGGCCTAACAAGAAATCGACACGGGTTTCAGGCGAAGAATTGGGCAGGTCAACAAGTTCGTAGCCTAGTTCGCGGTACGCTTCACGCATCAGTCCGCCAAAATCAGCGGCTTGGTCAAAGGTCATTTTCCGCTCATCATCCTGGCAATAAATCTCTCGCCAGTGCGGCGCGAAGAAGACTTTGGGATGATAACGATAGACCTCGCTCGCGCGTATCGACGGACCGTCATCAACACCGAACAGGCGCGCATAGGCAACAATGTCCGGTACGCCTCTGTCAAAAAGGACGGTCTTGGTATGTTCCCTATGACGCGTGTAGTCATCGACTGCACGGGACAGCATCAGGTCGGTAAACAGGGATGCATCGGTTTCGGGAACGCCCCGGCCGTCGAAACTGCGCTGTTCGGCTAGGATGCGTCTTGCCGGTTCGTCGATGCCATTGAAGCCTCGAGATCTTAGTTCCGCCAACAAGGCTGTCTTGCCCGCTCCAGGCGGGCCCGAAATGAGATAATAATTGCGCATAGTTTTTGTTCCTTTATGCGGGAGGGTGCAAAAGGCAGAGCCGGGCACGCCAAGGGGGCGCCGGGTGCGGTCGAATTTTGGTTGGGAGAAGTTTTCTGGCCGCGCGGTTATGGGATCGTCGCGCGAGAAGTCTGTTCTAGGCCGCTAAACGCGAGCAGTCAATCCACGGTCGGCGCAGGGTCCTTGCGCAGCGAGATCCGGCCG
>JBCCER010000142.1:0-11399 GCA_039030175.1 Pseudomonadota bacterium | reverse complement strand
GGCGATCGAGGTGGTGGAGGACCCGGCCAAGATCGCCGAGTATGGCTGGCGGCCGGCGGAGATCAAGGCGATCGGCTGCACCAGCCGGGGGCAGGCGCATCGCACGGGGCTGTGGCTGTTGGACGAGGCCTGGCACGCGACAGAGACGGTGACCTATCGGGCGTCCTGGGACCATGCGGATCTGGCGCCGGGGGATATCGTCTCGATTGCGGACCCGGCCTATTCCGGCGTGCGGCAGGGCGGCCGGGTGAAGGTGCCGGGCACGACCAGCCTGGAGATCGACGCGGCCGTGACGATCGACGGAGTGAGCACATACACGCTGTCCGTGGTGATGCCGGACGGGTCGATCGAGGACCGGACGCTGACCAATGGGGTGGGCGATCACACGGCGTTGACCTGGACGACGGCGCTGGCCGAAGCGCCGGTGCCGGGGGCGATCTGGGTGGTAGCGCCGGTGGCGCCGCGCCAGTTTCGGGTGCTGAGCATCGTCGAGGTCGAAGGGCACATCTTCGAGATCACGGGGCTGCTGCACGATCCGACGAAGTATGCGCGGGTGGAGCAGGGGATCGTTCTTGACCAGCCCAGCTTCTCGGCGCTGCCGACAGGGCCAATCGGCAAGCCGACCAATCTGAGCCACAGCGAGTATCTTTACAAACCGGCCACGACAGTCCTAAGCGCGGTTACCTTTTCGTGGAGTGCGCCGAACGACAGCCGGGTCAGCTTCTACGAGGTCGAGAGCAAGCCGCCGGGCGGACCAGCCGGCGGCGTCTGGCGGCAGGAACGGTCGACCGAAAGTCTGTCCGTCGATATCGAGGGCACGGACGATGGCGAGTGGAGCTTTCGCGTCCGGTCCGTCTCGCAGGGCGGGCGCAAGTCTGCCTGGACAGAGTATACGGCGACCCTGAGCGCGCTCGGCGGGTTGCCGCCGGATGTGGAGAATTTCCGGATCAAGGTGGTGGGTGCGATCGCGACCCTGTCTTGGGACCCGGTGGATGATCTGAGGGACATCCATTACCGGATCAAGCGCTCGCCGCGCACCAATAATCCGGGATGGGGCGAGGCTGTTGTCATCGAGCAGCGTGTCGAGGGCACGATCGTTCAGATCGGGTCGAACAGCGGCACGTTTTTGATCAAGGCGTTTACGGATACCGAGCTGCAAAGCGCGAACGCGGCCTCGATCACCTCGACCATCGGGGCGGTCGAGGGGCTGAACGTAGTCGAGACGCTGGCGGAAGATCCGGGGTTCGTGGGGGCTAAGACCGATACGGCTGTGGTCAGCAACCAGCTGCGGCTCGCCGAGCAGTCGCCGGACGTCTTCCATCCGTTCGGCACCTACAATTTCGCGGGCGCCACCGATTTGGGCGCGGTCTATACCAGCCGGGTGTCGGCCAACATCGATGCGTCGGGCTTCAATTCGCAAAACGTAATCGTGTCGTGGGTGCCCTTGTCGGCCGTGGAGAATATGAGCGGCACGCAGGCTGACGAATGGGATGTCGAGGTCTTCGTTCGCTACACCAGCGACGATCCTGCGACCTCGCCGACATGGTCGGAATGGCAGCCGCTGGTGATCGGCGACTACACCGCGCGGGGGTTTGAGTTCTACGCCGCCCTCGCCGGCATCAGCACCAATATCTCGCCGTCGATCCTGACACTGGAAGCGCAAGTGGATATGCCGGACCGGATCGAGGCGGGCGATGACATCGTCATCCCGGCGGCCGGCCAGCGCATCGATTTCACGCCGCCCTTCCGGGTCTTGAGCGGGCTGGGCACGGCGGCGCAGGACATGGACACGGGCGATCGGATCGCCATCACCAACAAGAGCCGCACCGGATTCGATGTCCGGTTCTTCAACAGCGGTGGAACGGGCGTTCAACGCACGCTGGACTATGTGGCCAAGGGTTACGGCAAAGAGGGCTAGGCATGTCGCAGTACGATTTCGGCACGATCGATCCCGATACCAAGAACGGGACCGATCTGGCCGTTGACCTGAACAATTGGCGCGATGGCGTTCACAGCCTGCATCGCGGGGCATCGCGGCCGGCCTACCTGCCGGCGGGTGGGTTGTGGATACAGGATGTGTCATCCACGTCCTGGATATTGCGGCTATGGGACGGAACCAATGACAACTACCTTGCCGCCCTAGACCCCAGCATTGGAGATATCTGGGTCGGAAATGATGTTGTGCGAACGACCTCGATCAAGGATGGCGCGGTCACGGCCCCGAAGATCGCCGCAAACGCTGTCGAGACCGCCAAGATCAATGCGAGCGCGGTCACGGACGCTAAGCTGGCGAGCAATGCCGTCACCTCAGCGAAGATCGCCGACGGTAATGTGACCTTTGCGAAGCTGGCCGGCGCCGCGGTCGCGACGGGGACTGAAACCAAGACAGGGACGGCGTCGAACAAACTGGTTACGCCGGATGGTTTGTCTGTCGCGCAGGCGCCTTTCACGCTGACCCAAGCGGCAACCGTGGCCTGGAACGCGCGCGACGGTATCAATTTCTCGCTTCAGCTTTCAGCAAATCGAACGATCGGAAATGTCACCAACCGGGCAGATGTTCTAGGACGCACCGGGATCTTTCTGGTTTGGCAAAGCGGTGGGCCCTACACACTCTCCTGGGCCAGTCAGTTTCATTTTGCAGATGGTGAGGCACCGGAGCTGGAGGCGGGGATCAACATTTTCGCCTACTACCACGAAACCAGCACCAAGACGTTCGTCGCGCACGCTGGCGGAGGTTTCGCGCCATGATGAATGGCGGCGGCGCTTGGTTTCTTGCTGGCAGGAAGAAGGTCCCGATCACGCTGGTTAACTCGGCTCTGTCGCTGACGAACCAAACGACGACGGCGACGTTTTCCAACCTTGAGTATGGCGCGCCGTCGGGGGCGAACCGGTTCGTGGTCGTCTGCATCACGGGTGAGGAAACGACGAACGGGCTGATCGACGTGCCAAGTGTGACATGGGGTGGCACCGCACTTAGCTTCATCGAAAGGGGCGGCGGCTCGACAAGCGGCGTTGCGATCATCGCCGAGATGTGGGCCGGGTTTGTCACCTCTGGGTCCAGCGGTAATTTGGTCATCGGCCTGAACAAGACCGCGTCGTCGACAGAGAATTGGGACTCCATCGCCGTTTCAACGCTGGTCACCAACACGATTTCGAGCGGCACGCGGATCGATGCTGGGGATTATGCGCGCGTGGGCGGTGGCAGCACCGACACGGCCAGCAATCTTCAGACCTCGTCCGGCGGATTTATCGTCGCTGTCGGCGCTTCAACGGCAGAGGGGTTTGGCTTTAGCGGCGTGGCGGGCAATGGCAGCAATGGCGCCCTGACCGAATTGGTCGACGTGGAAATCGCGAGCGACCACCAGCATGCCGTCTACCTGTTGGACGATACCACGTCCCAGACGACCGAAGACTTCACGATGACGAACAGCATATCGAACGCCGCCGCCTGGGGCGGCGCCATCGCAAGCTGGCTATAGGAGAGTTCCGCCATGCTGGTTGACGATCAGTTGAATGACGTGTCGCCGCCCTATGTGGACAGCGGCGGTGTCCAGTATCCGCGCTCGATCGTGCGTGAGTTCAGCGACGCCGAGCTCGGTGCGATTGGCTGGTATAGGCTGAACATCGATTCGCTGCCCGAGGGAAATCGTAAGACAGGCGGCTATACCCGTGAATGGCGCGGCGATCCTCAAGAAGCGTGGCAGACGTGGAATAGTGCGCCGATCGCGGCCACCGACGATGCGGTCAACTTACAGCGCGATCGCATTGTCGCCGCGGGCGCGCCGGTCGATCTCGGCGACACGACTCTGACGCTGGACCTGCGCGATGTTCAGGACTTTCGCAACATCCAGGCACTCTATTCGCGGGCACTGACGGCCAAGGTCGAGGGTGAGACGCGGCAGATCCGTGTGCGCGATTCCAGTGACCAGGAGCATCTGATCTCGGTCGACGAGATGATCGCGCTGGGCAAGGCGGTAGTCGATGGCGTCGACGCGATCTATCAGGCGTCCTGGGCGGTCAAGGCGCAGATCGCGGCGGGAACACTGACGAACGAGGCGGATATCCCGGCCGCGTTCGACGCGATCTTGAATCCGGGAGCCTAGGCCATGCTTGTGGACAATGCGCTTGCCGATGTCCGATGGCCCTATGTGGATCCGAGCGGCATCCAGCATGGCTCGGTGATCGAAAGTCATTGGACCGACGAGGCGCTGAACGAGGTCGGTTTATGGCGGCTGCAGTACGATGCCAAGCCCGACGGTCTGGTGACCGTTTCGGCGGGCCCGCGCGAGTGGCGCGGTGGCCAGCCCTGGCAGACATGGACCGCCGAGCCGGTCCCGGCGAGCAACGAGGCGGTGAACGACTATCGCGATCAGATCTTCGCCCAGGGCACCAGCGTCGCTTTAACCGGTGGGCCGACGGTGCCGGTCGATACCCGCACCCAGAACGATCTGACCAACATTCAAGGGCTGGTGACCTTTGCCCAGATCAAAGTGGCCGACGGCAATAGCGATCCGTTTCCGTTTCGTGGAGCGGACAATCTGACTTACGACCTGACCCCGGCGCAGCTGATCGAACTGGGCCTTAGCGTGATGGGCTTTCGGACCGGCATCTATCAGGCCGCCTGGGCGGTCAAGGCTGATATTGCCGCCGGCACGCTGACCGACGCGGCCGCCATTCCCGCTGCCTTCGATACCATCTTGGGAGCTGCCCCATGACCGACCTGGTGCGGCAAGTGCCGGCCCTGACCGACGAGCACGCGATCCGCCAAGGCGCAGATGCGAGGGTGACGCTGACGTTGCTCGACGCGGCAAGCGATCCGTGGGATTTGACCGGCTACACCATGAAGGCCGAGATCCGCGAACAGACCGCGGGCGCGACGACACGAGGACCGTTACGGGGGACCTGGACGGTCGACAGCGCCAATGCGGCAAGTGGCGAGTTCGTGTTGACGATGGCAGGTGCCGCCACGGCGGCCATCCCGGTCAATATCTATCGCTGGGATGCGCTGCTGACCGGTCCTGGCGGCGAGATCGAACATATGCTGTCCAACAGCGTTCGCGTTGTCCCCGGCGTAACCGATCCGGCGGCCTGAGCCGATGGAAGCGCAGTTTCATGTCCGGCTCGGTGCCGCAGGGCTCCGGGTTCGATACGCGCCGGCCGAGGCAGTGTTGCCCGAGCCAGTGCATGTGGTGCAGCAAATGTCCGGGCCGACGGGACCCACGGGTCCGCAAGGTCCTATCGGCCCGGCGGGCCCACAGGGCTCAGTCGGTCCGACCGGCGCGACGGGTCCCGCCGGTCCACAGGGCGTTCAGGGAAATCAAGGCCCCGCCGGTCCGCAAGGGGCGGTTGGCTCACAAGGGCCGCAGGGTCTGGCTGGCGTCGATGGGGCCGATGGCAGTGCCGTTCTAAGCGGGCCGACCGACCCTGGCGCGAGTGTCGGAGTCGATGGTGATTTTTTCATAAACGTTGCCACTGAGACGGTCTTTGGCCCAAAGACGGCCGGCAATTGGGGGGCGGGCACCTCGCTGGTCGGACCCGCCGGCGCGCAAGGGCCGCAGGGGGATCCAGGTCCGCAGGGATCTGCCGGCGCCGACGGCGCGGCGGGGGGCGACGGCCGCACCGTGCTTCACGGGCTTGCCGACCCGGGTGCCGGCGTCGGCGAGGACGGCGATTTCTACGTCAACACCTCCGCCAAGACGCTGTTCGGTCCGAAGGCGTCTGGCGCCTGGCCGGCGGGGGTTTCGCTCGTCGGGCCGGCTGGCGCGGACGGCACTGACGGGGCGCAGGGCCCAGCTGGCGCGCAAGGGCCGCAGGGCATCCAGGGCCCGCAAGGGGCGGTGGGGCCTGCAGGATCGGACGGTGCCGATGGCAGCACGGTTTTAAGCGGCGCGTCCGACCCAGTCGGTGGTGATGGGTCTGACGGTGACTTCTACATAAAAACCTCAACCGACGCGATTTTCGGCCCCAAGACGGGCGGCGTGTGGGGGGCTGGCACGTCGTTGGTCGGGCCGGCGGGTGCGCAGGGGCCACAGGGTGACGCCGGGCCGCAAGGCGCCCAAGGCATTCAGGGGCCGGCCGGCAATGACGGCGCGCAAGGCCCTCAAGGCCCAGCAGGATCAGACGGCGCCCAAGGTCCCGCTGGGCCACAGGGCGACGCGGGCGCGCAAGGGCCGGCCGGTAGCGACGGCGCGGACGGCCGCACGATCTTGCATGGCGTGTCGGACCCTTCGGCTGGTGTCGGCGTGGATGGCGACTTTTATATCAATACAAGCGCCGACACCCTGTTCGGGCCAAAGGCTTCGGGCACATGGCCTGTTGGCTTCTCGCTGATTGGTCCGCAAGGCGCGGCGGGATCGGACGGCGCGGAGGGGCCGGCTGGGCCGCAAGGCGATCAGGGGCCACAAGGCATCCAGGGCATCCAAGGGCCCGCGGGCAACGATGGCGCGGATGGTTCGAACGGTGCCGCTGGCGCCGACGGCAGGACGGTTCTGAACGGTACCTCCGACCCGACGGGTGGCGTGGGCGCTGACGGCGATTTCTACATCAACACCGCGTCGGATACGATCTTCGGGCCGAAAGCGGGAGGGGGCTGGGGCAGCGGCACGGCGCTGATCGGGCCCCAAGGCCCGGCCGGCGCCGACGGGTCGGACGGGGCGCAAGGCCCGCAGGGCATCCAGGGACCGCAAGGGATTCAGGGGCCGGCCGGCAACGACGGGTCGGATGGTGCTGCGGGAGCCGATGGGCGAACGGTTCTGAATGGCGCGTCTAACCCGGGCGGCGGCGACGGTGTTGACGGCGACTTCTTCATCAACACGACCGCCGACACGATTTTCGGACCGAAAAGCGGTGGTGCCTGGGGGTCGGGCACGTCTCTCGTTGGGCCTCAAGGGTCTGCGGGGGCGGATGGCTCGGATGGCGCGCAGGGGCCGCAAGGGGCGGTGGGGCCAACCGGGCCGACCGGTCCGGCGGCATCGCCGGATGCCTTCCTGGCGGCCACCTTCGGTGGGACCAGCACCTTCAACCTGTCGTCCAGCGAGAACCACAAGCTGGCCGTGACCGGAAACACTATTCTGGACGCCAGCAATCTGACCGAGGGCCAAGCCGGCGCCATCCTGCTGGAATTCAGCGGCGGGCCGCACACGATTTCCTGGGCGGCCAAATGGCGCGACCCGCCGACGATTCCGGCCGATGCCGATCAGGATCACTGGGTGATCTATCAGTGCCTGTCGACGGCCGAGATCGCCGTGGGTCTGGCGGTGACCTATCCATGAGCACGAATGTGCTGCCGACGTTGATCAAGCCGCCTGTCTCGGCGGGGCTGACGGTCAACAATGTGGTGTACGGCTCGCCGAGTTCCGGAAGTTCGGTGAGCCTGTCGCTCAGCGGCCAAACGTCCGGTCGCTTGCTGGGGGTCTTCGTCTCGAACGAGGATGCTTTCTTCAGCCCGGACTATACAGCCAGCCTGACCATCGGCGGGGTCGGCGCGACCGAGGTCACCGGCGCGCGGGCGCGGGCCTCGCGGTTCTTTGCCGACCAGTTCTCGCACCAGTTCTTTTGGCTGGTCGATGAAACGTCGGTCGGCAGCACGACATTCACCGTGTCCATGAGCCCGGACCAGTGGCAGATCGTCTGTTTCGAGATTGTCGGCGCCAACAATGCCTCGCCGATCGGCGCGGTCCAGCCAAGCACCAGCACCGCGTCGAACTGCGAATTCTCCCTGACGACGACGGAGGCCAACAGCCTGGCACTGTCCGGGTCGCATGGCCGCGCCACGCCGTTCAGTGTCGCATCCGGCTTGACCGAGCGTGTCAACGACAACCCGACCAGCAACTTCTTCGCGGTCGGCGCGAGCCGCGCCTGCCCAACGGTGGGCGGGTACACGATGGGCGGAACGGCGTCCGGAACCGTCACCTGCGCAAGTTCGGCCGTCGAGATTCTAGCCGCGTAGCGCGATCTCAAGAACCCGAACACCGGCCGTCTTCGAGGCGGCCATTTTTGTGCTCAACGGAAGGATCCGCCCATGCTCGACTGGATCAGGGAACGGCGCAAGCTGTTCGTTTTTGCGATCGGTTTTGCCCTGTCGGTTTTCAATGAGGCCGGCCTTACCTCCATCGCCGATGTCGAAAGCGGCACCGAGATCATCGTCACCGCCATCATTGCCGTGTTGACCCTGTTCGCGGCTGAGCGGGTGCCGAACCAACCTTTGAAGGACAAGTCATGAAGCGTCTTGGCGCCCTTGTGCTGGCGGTGATTGTCGCCGGCTGTACGGCCTTTACGGTCGATGGAAACTATCGCGCCGAGGTGGCGACGGCTGCTATCTTGATGGCGGTGACCAACGATGCGGCGGCCGAGCGCATCGAGATCGGTGAGATCCCGGACGAGCGTCTTCCGGCGATTGTGGAGGCGAGCAACGCAGGCGTGCAGGTCGCCGAAGCCTGTTTCCAAACGGCCGTCAGCGTGGGCGGCATCGGTAACCTTCTGTGCCTCGCCGGGATGGTCAACGGCGCGTTGCTGATGGAAAGCGCGATCACGGCGGGCGAGGACGACCCCAGCCAAGTGAACTACTCCGATGCGCTGGCCCTGCTGGGCGTGGCACTGGCGATTCCCGACGCACGTATGCTGCGGCTGGTGACGGAACTGGACGCGCTGCCGGAGGGCGAGGTGTTGAGTCTGGAGACCGTCAACTGGGCCATGGGCGAACTGCGCGCCAGCAACGAGCGCCTGCGGGACGCGGTCGAGGCGAGGATGCCATGACGGCGCGCCGCATCACTGTTTTGGCCGCCGCACTGGCGGCTTTTTCTTTGCCGGCACTAGCACAGCAATGCGGGCCGTCCGAGATCATGGCCGAGACGCTGGAGGCCAATGGCTGGCGCACCCACGACAGCATGAGCGCGCCCGCCGGGTTCGACTACCGGCTGATTTGCAACGGGCCGGACGGGGCGTTGGTGATCAGCGGCCCCAACGATCTGACCTGCATCATGACCGAGCGGCCGATCCCTGGTCTGTGCGGCTTGCCGCCGGACGCAGATCCGCCGGCCTGAGGACGTTCGCCATGGCTTCAAGGCGTCTCCACTGGGACGGGACGATCACGGCCGGCAACCTGATCACGGGCGCCAGCATGATGATCGTCCTGATCGTCTGGGGCATCCGGCAAGAGGCCAGGATCGACCAGAATGCCTATCGCATTGGCGAGGTCGAAGAACAGGTCGAACAGTCGATGGACACTATCACCCATGCCGTGGAAATGGTCGAAGCGCGGCTGGTGCGGCAGATCGAGGGGCTGAGCGAAAGCATCGACAGGATCGAGAACATCCTGCTGCGGCCCGAGCGATCTAATCCATGATCTGTTCTTCTTAAAGGAGAATTTTTCGCGATTGTCGAGCGACGTCATCGACAAGCACGTCATTAAGCCGAACTATGGTTCTTCTGCGAAACCTCTGATCGTTAATGATACGTCAAAATGGGCTTTACCGCCATAAAGTTTAGTCGCTTAGACCGAAGTATATGTGTTACCGTGGTCAGATCATGAGACATTCAAAAGCGATCATAGTCATCGTTGCTCTCGTCATTGGGCTGGCGCCCCAGCGGCCGTCCTTCGCACAGCCGCCGATCTCGGAAATTCTCTACGCCAGCCCGTGCAGCCAGCATTTCACCAGACATCCCGGGCGCGAAAGCCTAACGAATCTGCTGATCATAACCATCTCGTCGGCGTTTCTTGCCGCCAATCTAGAAGAGGATGTGGCGCGCAGCTATCTCTTCGACGACCCGCAGGCCATGATCCATGTGGCCCAAGTCTGCCAGTCTTCAGATCGTTCCCTTTTTGATATCTTAACAATGACAAGAGTCAATTTGCCGAGCAATCTGTTTTAGGCGCCGGCAACAACCTATGGATACAAATCTACCCAGTCGGCGGTGAACGCCTCGGCCTCGGCTTCGGCGGTGCCTCGGTCGGTCTCGTCAAGACCGGCGGCGATGTCTTCGATCATGACGGCAATGTCCTCGGCGGAGTCGCCGAAGACCTCGTGAACGCCGGAAAGTTCCAGATTCCTTTGCGTGATCAGGGCCCAGCGATACTGCTCGCGTGGCGTCACTCCTTCCTCTACCCAGTCCGACAGGCCCAGCGTGTGCTGCGCGACGATGCCGTCCATGCCTTCTGCCGCCTGGCGCATATGGTCCAGGAAATCCGGCTCGTCACGATGGGTCATCGCCAATTGCCAACGCGCGCGCCCATTGCCTGCCTCAGCGGCCTGCTCGAAATAGCGTCGTGCAAGAGCGGTTTCGGCCTCGCGGCTTATCAGCTCGGTCTCCCGTGAGAGGGTGCCGCTGCTGAAGATCAGCCCGGCATGCGCCGCGCCCGCCGGTGAGCCGGCCGCGGCCGCCATCACGAACCAGCCGGCGGCCGTAGGCCAGGTTCCGAACGGTTCCCCCGACAATGGGTAGCTCATATCCTGATAGACTTGGCCCAGCCGAACCATGGCGTGGGCGTTTCCGGCAACGGCCGCACGCCTAAACCAGGCAATCGCCAACTGCGGATTGGGGGGGCTGCCCATTCCAGAAAGATAGAGCTCTCCCAATAGCAATTGCGCCAGCTCTTCGCCTTGATCGGCTCGCTGGGCTAGGGCTTCGACCGCGGCGGGATAGTCGCCGGCGCCCAAGAATTCGGTGACGTCTCGATAGTCGTCGATGGCTTGCCCTTGGGCCAGCGAGGGAGGGGCGCCAAGAACAATCGACGCGGCAGTTACAGCGGCCAGTGCGGTACCCCTAACGCTGAATGGCATCTGCGTTTCCCCCTTGCCTAGTGCCCCCGCTATCGGCGTTGTGCGAGCCTATCGAACTATCACATCTTTCCGCGATGGCGCGCGGGCGCTAGCTCTCCCAACCCTCTTTCACGCCCGCCAAAATCGCCTTGCCGGCTTCGGCCGTTGGCACGACCTCCATGATGTCATTGTGAAAGTAAGGCCAGAACTTCGCACAGATCTGGATCACCTCGGCCTTTGAGCCTGCCTCCAGCAGCACGTATCCTTCCGAGTTGCTGACCCAGCCTGTAAACTTCACCGGGCTGTCTTCCTCGACCAGCGCATCGGCGTCGCCGACCATGTAGCGCCAGACATCGATCTGGCCCTTGCGGTCCGCCGGCCAGGCGGTCGGGTCGCAGGTGAAGTGGTTGATGTACATCGGCTGGCTGTCCCCCTCAATTTCTCAGCGTTGCAGTACACGGTTCACGCTAGGCGCGTTTCTCCCGGACCGCAAGAAATGGGTCGGCGATTGAAACGCCGGCGCGGTTCTGCCAGGGTCGCGGCCCCATGCTGAAACTTTACGAAGTCGCCGGAAAGAAGGTCGAGCTCGGTCACGATCCGGAGGTTGCATTGGCGGCGTTCGAAACCGTGCTTGCGCTGCTG